>DATBBD010000430.1:0-12714 GCA_036271175.1 Polyangiaceae bacterium
ATGTCGCTCACCTACCAATCGTCGAAGGTGTCGAACGCCTACTACCTCGCGTTCGAAGATTGGGAGGGCGCGAACGACTCGACGTGGTTCGGTAACGACGGCGACTTCAACGACGAGGTGTTCGAGATTCAGGGGGTCACCTGCACCGGCGGTGGGCAGCCCTGTCAAACGTCGGGGCTCGGCCTCTGCAAGCCGGGCCTCACCGAGTGCGGGCTCGGCGGCGCGCTGGTGTGCAAGCCGACGGTCACGCCGAGCCCCGAGAAGTGCGACAACGTCGACAACGACTGCAACGGCACGGTCGACGACGGCAACCTCTGCGACCCCGGATACGTCTGTCAACACGGCGCGTGCGTCGGCAACTGTCTCGGCGGGGAATTCCCGTGCCCGGGAACGACCGTGTGCGATCAGGGCTACTGCGTCGACCCGGCGTGCATGGACAAGACCTGCGACGTCGGCACCGTCTGCCGCGCGGGAAATTGCGTCGCCGCGTGCGACGGCGTGACGTGCCCGCTCGGGCAGAGCTGCGACCCCGGCAGTGGTCGCTGCGAAAATCCGTGCGATGGCGTCGAGTGCCCCGGAGACGAGGTGTGCGAACAAGGGGTCTGTGTCGCGCCCTGCGGCTGCCGTCTCTGCCCGACCGGGCTCGAATGTGACAAGACCAGTGGTCGCTGCGTCGCCCCGGGGTGCGGCGCGCAAACCTGCCCCGCCGGTCAGGCGTGCGCGGCACCGGGAACCTGCGTCGATCCCTGCGCGGGCGCGGCGTGCCCCGGCGGCGCCGCTTGCGCCAATGGGATCTGCAAAGAACCCACGGCGGACCCGGGCGCGGGGACGGTCGCGGTCGTCCCCGACGGGGGAACGCGGCTCGTCGATCTCGGCACGGGAGGCACGGGAGCCACGAACTCCGGCTCGTCGCCACCGGCTCGGTCGACGCCCTCGCCTGCGAAGAAAACGACGGGCTGCGGCTGCCGCACGAGCGCCGGTGCGGACGAACGCGATGTCTCGACCGGCGCGCTCGTGGCCGTCGCGTTCGCGGTCGCCTGGCAGCGCCGAAAGCGTCGTCGGCGTAATTACCAAGCTATCTAGATAGCTTCTACGAGATGCTGGCGCGCATTGCGGCTTCGACGTCGTCCGGAAATTTCGGAATCGCGCGCGTGAGGACCCGCGAACCGTCCTCGGTGACGAGCACGTCGTCTTCGATGCGAATGCCACGAACGTCCGAGAAGCGGTCGAGCGTGGGCCGATGAATGGAGCCGGACCACTCGGCTAGGGTGTCGGGGTCGTCGAGGAGCGTCGGGATCTTGTAGAACCCCGGTTCGATCGTGACGCACATGCCGGGTGACAAGTCGCGGTCGAGGCGCAAGAGGCGATCGCCGGCGCTCGTCGCGCGCGCGCGCCCCGGCGCGTATCCGGCGCGATCGCCGAGATCCTCCATGTCGTGCACGTCGAGGCCGAGCAGATGCCCGATGCCGTGGGGAAAAAACAACGCGCCGGCTCCGCGTTCGTAAAGCTCCGGCGGATCGCCGCGGAGTATGCCGAGGTCGACCAAACCGCGGACGAGCTCTCGACCGGCGGCACGGTGGACGTCGAGAAAGCGCGCGCCGGGCCGAACGGTGTCGAGCGCAGCGCGTTGAGACGAGAGCACGACGTCGTAAAGCTCGCGTTGCGTCGTCGAGAACCGGCCCGATACCGGCCAGGTGCGCGTGACGTCGCCTGCCCACCCCTCCGGCGTCTCCGCGCCGACGTCGGCGAGGAGCAGATCCGTTTGCCCGAGCTCGCGATGGTGCGTGGTCGCGTGCAAAATCTCGCCATGCACGGTCACGATGGAGCCGTACGCCGTCGTCATGCCGTTTCGCACGATGACCGACTCCATCGCGGCGCGCACCAGCGCTTCGCGGACGCCCGATCGCGTCGCGGCGAACCCCGCAGCGTGCGCCTCAGCCGTCACTTTCGCCGCGAGCTCGAGCTGTTCGATCGCAGCGGCGTCGTGCTGGAGACGGAGCTCGATCACGGCGTCGGCAAGCGCGAGATCGGGACCCGTCAAGGCATCGCCCCCGCCGGCTTCGACGTCGCGTCCGAGCAGATCCGCCAGAAAGAATGCGCTCTCGGCGTCCTGCGGAGGTAGCGCGACGGCCGACTCGGTCGTCGTGAATCGCTCGAGCGGACGCACGTCGAGCCCGAGGTCGGAAGCGAGCTCGTCGAGCGTCGGTTTTTCGCCGAACCAGATGGCATCGTCGGGATGCGGCGGCTCCACGTAGAGCGCCGTGTCTTTGCCGTCGACGACGAGCACGGCGCCCTCCAGATTGGCGCCGACGAAATACAAGAAATGGCTCTCCGCTCGGAACGGATACGGATTGTGCGCGAAATTTCTCGGGCGCGCGTAACCGGACACGAACACCTTCGGACTGGAAAGCAGCGCGTCGAGTCTCGAGCGCCGCACGGCGAACGCAGCCGCGGGGCTCCGGTGAGGCCAGGACATGGGAGAAGAGTATAGTCCGGCGATGCACGCGCCTCGCCTCGGACAGCCCGATTTGGGCGTCGGGATCGGCCTCCGAGTGCCGCATTATCCGGCGATTTTCCGGCGACGCCCCAAGGTGGATTTCTTCGAGGTCATCAGCGAAAATTTCATGGTGGGCGGCGGAAAGCCGCGCCATCACCTCGACCGCGTGCTCGAGAACTACCCAGTCGTGCTCCACGGCGTATCGATGGGGATCGGGGGACCTTCGCCGCCGTCTCGCGAATATCTGAACGAGCTCAGAGACCTCGTTCGGTACACGAAGGCGGCGTGGGTGACCGACCATCTCTGCTTCTCGGGCGCCCGCGGCGTCCACCTGCACGATCTCTTGCCGTTGCCGTTCGCGGAAGAGGCGGTGCGAGTCGTCGTCGAGCGCGCGCGCGCGGTCCAGGATCACCTCGAAGTGCCCTTCGCGCTCGAAAATACGTCGAGCTATCTTACGTTCACGGCGAGCACGATGGCGGAATGGGATTTCGTGTCCGAAATCGTCGAACGAGCGGACATCGGAATCTTGTTCGACGTGAACAACGTCTACGTGAACGCGTACAATCACGGCTTCGATCCGTTCGAGTTCGTCCGAGCGATCCCGCACGAGCGCATCGTGCAAGTGCACGTCGCCGGGCACACGAACCTCGGCAAGTACATCGTCGACACGCACCGGGGTCCGGTCATCGAACCGGTGTGGGACCTCTATCGCGAGACGATCGAGCTCGCGGGTCCGGTCTCGACCATCGTCGAGTGGGACGACGAAATTCCGCCGCTCGACGTCGTGCTCGCCGAAGCGGAACGCGCGCGCGGCATTCGCGACGACGCCCTCGGCGTACGCGAATCGAGCGTGCGCGGGATCCCCGAAGAGCGCCGCGTGCCGCTTCTCGCGCGGGAGACGCTCCCCGACGACGACCGCCCGTGGATCCAAGGGGGCCCGCGCGACGCGGCATTCGACGAAATTTCGACGAGAAGCGAATGAACCGGCGAGCCGTTTTCGAGCCGATGCGCCACGAAGGAAAAGAGACACGCGCGTGAGCGATCTCGCCAAGGTTCAAGAATGGATGGCCACGTTGCTCCGGCACGAGCGAGCGTTGCCCCTCGACGCCGTGGTGCGCGAGGACGCATCGCGGCACATCGCCGGCAACGATCGGCTCACGCCGGCGGAGCAGCTCGAAATTTACCGCGAACAGTTTTGGCTGCGGCACACGGCGTCGCTCGTCGAAGATTTTCCGGGGCTCTCCGGGATCCTCGGGCAAGAGGATTGGGAGCGACTCGTCGAAGGGTACCTCGGCGAGGTGGCCCCCACGTCGTGGTCGCTCCGCGACCTCGGGGATCGGCTTCCGGCATACGTCGAGCGGTGCGACTGGCTCGAGCATCACGAGCTCGCGGTCGACATGGCGCGACTCGAGTGGCGATACATCGAGATCTTCGACGCGAAGGATGCGTCGCGACTCGAAGCAGCACGCGTCGCCGCCGTTCCGCAGGAGGCGTGGCGAAACGCGCGCATGCGGGTCGCGCCGGCCGTCGCGTTTCTCGACGTTCGCTATCCGGTGGTCGAGCTCCGGCGAAAGCTGCGCATGGCAAGCAAAAATCCCGTGCCCATTCCCGAACGGCAACCCGCGCACCTCGTGCTTCATCGCGGCAGCGACCATAACCTGCGCTACACCGAGGTGAGCGCGGTCGAGTCCGCGCTCCTGCGCTTGCTCCACCAAGGCGAGCCGCTCCTCCCCGCGTGCGAGGCGGTCGCCGAGCGCTTTCCCGACGACACCGCCGTCATTCAGGCGTCGATCGGTCGATGGTTTCACGAGTGGGCGCGCCGAGAATGGATCGTGGATGTCGAATCGCTTTAGACGTCGTCGCTGGACAATCGCCGTGGTGCTCCTCGGGCTTGCGGGGACGAGCTGCGGCGTCGCGCTGGTCGGCGCCGGCGTGGGTGTCGTAGGGGTCGGCGCGGCGATCCTCGCGTACTCCTGCGACGAACCGGTGGACGTCACCGTGTGGATGAGCGCCGCGTCGCACCCGGTATGCGACGCTTTCGTCGTCGCCGAATCGAACGGCAAGCGCGTCGAGTTTTCGCCGTGCTATCGAGCCTATCTGGGCGTCGGAACCTGGAACATCACCGCGGCGCGCGCGGGCTCGAGCGCGACGGGCAGTCTCGTGATCGATCCGAACCACCGCTGCAACGAGCCCGCCTTTCACACCGTCGAGCTGACGCTTCCCGCGAACACGCCGCGCGTCGCTCGGAACGGCGCCGTACCGCGACTCTGAGCGTTCGCGTTCGGAACGTCTGCGTTCAGAGCACTCTCGCGTTCAGAATTGCAGAGCGAAATTCGTTCCGCGCGACCCCACGGAGAACGTGCCCGGCGCCGGCTTCGACGACGCCGAATCCGCGACGCCGTGCGAGCCCTGGCCGACGGTGAAGAACAGCACGGTGCCGAGCACCGCGCCCACGGCACCGACGCTGAATCCGATTGTCGCGATGTTGCCGTCGCGCTTCGACGAGTCGAGCCGATCGCTCGCGTCGGGGGGACACGTGTTCCCGGTGCATTGCGAGTCGAGCTTGCTCTTGCCGTTCATCGCGAGAATGCCGAACACCGTGCCGACGCCGATGGCCGCCGCGCCGATGCCCCACGAGACGTACGCCGCGACGTGGTTCGGCGACGAAGGCGGCGCGCCCGTCTGGCTCGAGCCGAGGACGGACGAGGTGGCGGGCGACTCGGCGCCCGGAGTGGGACCCGCGGGGGGGACCACCGGCGTGGCTTCCTGCGCGGCCGCAGCGGCTTTCGCCGCTTCGGGGTCGACGTCGAGCTCGAGCGACACGCTCTGCTTCTCGCCGGGCCCCACGCTGACGTGTGACGACGCTTTGAGGTAGCCGGTCGCGGTGGCCTCGACCACGTGATCGCCGGGATCGGTCGGGCGATCCGCACCGATGAGTGCAGGCGGCACTGCCTCGCCGTCGACGGTGACCGCCGGGTGTGCGTCGGCACCGACGTTCACCGAGATCGTCAGGGCCGCGATCTTCGGCTTCGCCGCGTCGAGCACGGTCTGCGCATGCTCATACGCCTTCTTGAGTGTCGCGGACGCGTCGGGCGGCATCGGCTCGCGCAGCACCTTGCGCAGCGCCTCGGTGCCGTCCACGAGCCGTCCCTGGGTCACGTAACATTCGCCGAGGTGCTCGAGGACGATCGCCGAGTGATGCAGCTTCTCCGCGCGCTCGAGCTTGTCGATTGCGTCATCGCAATGTCCCGATTGCGCGAGTTTCACGCCGTCGACGGCGAGCGAACGCGCGGCGGCCACGTCGGCTGCGCTGTCGTCCTCCGCATGCGCCGCGGCGGGAGCGAGCGCCGCCATGAGAAGAACGAGTGAGGCACGGGCGCGCGCCCGACGAGCCGGCCCGACGCTCTGACCGACGTCCCGAACGCGAATCGCCGTGCGATGAACCATTGTCGGATCCTCGCATCCATTCGCCGTCGAGATCCATTCCACGACCAGCACCGGGGTCGAACATCGACGGTCCGTCGTCATCGAACCGCCGCGGTCGTGACGGACGCACGGACGAAAAGATCCCCATTCGGGGCCGATCCGAATCCGATGGGTTGTCGATCCGGCCCGCGAGTGTTGTCTTTGTGCGCCCGCGAGACCGCGCCCGAGGAGCGTGCGCATTCCGTCAGCGAGGCTCCGCGAGGAAGCTGCCGACTTCAGCGGAATCGTCTACGCTGCCAAACAAGGACGAGATTCTGCGCTGGACCGCAACCGCGCGGCGCCATCGAACCCCCTCGATTCATCGGGAAACGACGACATGCGAGCGAAACAATGGCGTTCGGTGGCAGGGCTCTACGTCCTGGCACTCGGGATCTCGAATACGAGCTGCAATTCGATCCTCGGTCTCAACAAATTATCGATCGAGCAAGCGTCGAAGGACGCCGGGACGAGCACTGGCGGTAGTGCCAACGGGGGAAGCGGCGGAAGTGGCGGAGGCGGCGGAAGTGGCGGGACTACCGGCGGGGGTGCGAGCGGCAGCGGAGGCGACACCACCCTGACCGACGCGTCGGCCTCGTGCACGACGAACAACGAGTGCACGGCGCTCGCCACCCAGCTCGCTGCCGACGCGGGAGACGGGGGCACCGTGCCCGCCGTGTGCACCGGCATGGTGAAGCACTGCGTGAATCTGTACTCGGTCGACTGCAGCTACGTGACCGGCGACTACACGAACGACAAGGCCATCATCATCGGTTCGCTATTTTCGACGAAGGGCTCGCAGGGCGCAACCAATCTGCCGCGCCAGCAGAGCGCGACCCTCGCCGTCGAAGAAATCAACAACGCCGGCGGCGTGCCGTCGGGGCAGTCCGCGGGTTCGGACCGTCCCCTCGTGATGGTGTCCTGCGACGAGTCGACGAACCTGCTCCGCGCAGCGGGCCACCTCGTGACCGACCTCGGCGTCCCCGCGATCGTCGGGCCGAACACCAGCCAAGACACGATCGACGTATCGAACGGGCTCACGATCATGGCGGGAACCTTGGTGATCAGCCCCACCGGCGTCGCGTCGAGCATCGGCGATCTCGTCGACAACAATCTGACTTGGCTCATGGTGCCGACGGACGTTCAGCGCGCGCCCTTGATGATCAGCCAGATCAACGATCTGGAGACGATGCTCAAGACGGCGCGGAACGAAACCGCGGTGAAGCTCAGCGTCATCTTCCGGAACGACGCGCTCGGCGTCGGCACGCGCACGGCGCTGAACTCGCTCACGTTGAACGGCAAATCGCTCGCCGACAACCTCGGTAGCAACGTGCAAATCACCGGCTACGACTACAAGCAGCCGAACCAGGACACCATCGTCGCGGCAACCGTCAAGTTCGCGCCGGACATCGTCGTGCTCGCGGGAACTGCGGAGGCTATTACCGAGGTGATGGCGCCGCTCGAAAAGGGGTGGCCGGCGGCGCCGGGCGGCGACTCCGGCGTGAGCAATCGGCCTTACTACATGCTCATCGATTCGGTGAAGGTCCCCGAGCTGATCACCGCCGTCACCGGCGACGACGATCTGCGCCACCGCGTTCGAGGCACCGGCGTCACCCCGGAACCTCAGTCGGCGCCGGTCTACTCCGAGTTCCAGGTCGACTATCTGTCGCGCTATCCGGGAACGTCGGCGAAGATCTCCGGAATGGGGCAGTCCTACGACGCCACTTACGCGATCGCCTACGCCATGGCCGCGACGGGCGCGACGAACGTCAGCGGCGCGAGCATCGCTTCGGGTCTCTCGAGACTGACCGGCGGGGGAAGCACCTTCACGATCCAGAGCACGCAGATCCTCGCCTCGTTCCAGCAGCTGGTTTCCGGTAGCCCGATCACCGCTATCGGGACCTTCGCGCCGCTCGCGTGGGACAAGACGGGCGAGGTTGTCGGAGGCCGGATCGAAATGTGGTGCATCAACGGCGGCACTCCCACTCCGGCGTTCGGCAGCTCCGGCCTCACGTACGATATCGAGACGATGATGAAGAACGGCACCTACGCCGGCTGCCCACCCTAGGGGAGATTGATTGACGCTGGCGGGGTCTAAAGACGCCGGCCCCGGCGACGTATGGGAGGTAAGGCATGTCGAAGAGCCCCTCCTGGGAGGTACTGGATTCTAGTGAGCTCGTCCCCGTTCCGGACGAGACGCTGGAGCTCCCGTTTTCGGCCGGCGACATCATCGGCGCGAAGTACGAGGTCAAGAGACTCATCGGAACCGGTGGCATGGGGTTCGTCGTGTCCGCACTCCACATGGAGCTCGGCGAAACCGTCGCGCTGAAGTTTTTGCGACCTCAGGCGATGAGCAATCCGGAAATCGTCGGGCGCTTCTCGCGCGAAGCGCAAGCGTCGGTGCGGATCAAGAGCGAGTACGTGGCGCGCGTCTTCGACGTGGGCTCGCTCGATGACGGCACCCCGTTCATCGTGATGGAGTACCTCGAGGGCACCGACTTGTGTGACCTCCTGCGCGTCGAGCGCTCGCTACCGGTGAAGCGAGCCGTCGAGTACGTCATGCAAACCTGCGAGGCGCTCGCCGCTGCTCACGTGCTCGGCGTGGTTCATCGCGACATCAAGCCGGAAAATCTATTTCTGACTCACCGCGCGCAGGGCGTGGACATCATCAAGGTGCTCGACTTCGGCATCTCGAAGGTCGCCCTCACCGGATCGGCGTTCGACAGCGGCGTGCCGCTCGTTCGCACGATGGCGCCGCTGGGCTCGCCGGTATACATGTCGCCCGAGCAGATCCGCGGGGTCGAGGTCGACGCGCGCACCGACATCTGGTCGCTCGGCTGCGTGCTCTTCGAGTTGTTGACGGGCACGGCCGCGTTCGACGCGCCGTCCTTGATGCAGCTCAGCGCGACGATCCTCGAAAAGGACCCTCCCCCGCTCCGCTCGCGGCTCGCCGACGCGCCCCCCGAGCTCGAGGCGATTGTCCGCCGGTGCCTGGCCAAGGATCGAAACGACCGCTTCGAGAGCGTCGCAGAGCTCGCGATCGCGCTCTATCCGTTCGGCCCTCGGCGCGCGCGCATCTCGGCGGAGCGCTGCTACTACCTCTTGAAGGGCTCCTCACCTCGAGACGATTTCGAACTCGCCACCATTCCGCCGCCCTCGGCGCTGCGCGACTCGACGCCGACGTCGATGGATCCGGCGATCAGTGCCGGTCCTTCGGCGATGAGCGTCGGCAACGGCGGCCAGCGGGGACGATCGAGCGGCTGGAGAAGCGCGCTGCTCGCCGGCGCTGCACTTCTCGTCGCGGCGGGAGGATACGGCGCGGCGAGGGTTCACGCCGCGGGCTCGGAAGCCAACGGAACCGACGGCTCGAGCCACCTCGCGGCTCGGCCCAGTCTCCAGAACGACGGCATCGACTCCGCGTCGAAATCCGGCGCCTCGGAAGCGCCCCCCGCGCCTCGGCTCGCCGCAGCGACGGCCACCGTCGATCCTTCGGCGGATCCGAGCGGGCGCCCCGCGGCTGCCGCCGGAACACGAGCGGCGGCGACGACCGCGGCGTTCAAGCGCACGACACACGTCGATCTTTCGAAGCTGAAGCGCCCCGCGGGCAAGACCAGCGCGCACGGCGGCGACGAACCCGACGTGGGCTTCTAGGCTCGAGTCGTTCAACCAGTCGAGCTGGAACGCCACGCAACGCCGGTCAGGCACCCGACCACGACGGTGGGCAGCGCGATGCTCGAGAGACCGAACAGGTTCGTGAGATAACCGCCGAGCCCCGCGCCGAAGGTGAAGCTGGCGACGGGAAGCCCGAACTTGATGAGCCGACCAGGGAGCCGCCGTCGCGCGCGAACGCGCTGTTCGCGATCCGAATCGAAGAGCGAATAGGCGAGGTTCACGAGATCGATCGTGAACTGCGTGAGGTTGCCGGTCATGACCGTCGTCGGGCACAGATTGCCGAGCACTTCGCGCATCAGGGTGCTCTGAATGCCCATCGAAGTGACGGCCGCGGCACCTACGAGGATGACCGCCCAAGCGTCCGGGGAACTTTCGTAGCGCTTGAGCAGCGTCCCGCTCGCGCCGAAGGCCGCCAGCGTTACCGTCATGAGCGCGAGCAACGGGGCGAGGAGCGGCGCGCCGCGTCGCTTCGCGGCGCGTGCGACGACCGCGGCGAGCGCGACGGCGATCATGAACAAAGGCACGACGGAGAGCCGTGCGACGAGCCCGACGTGGCGTGCCGTCCCGAGCGCCGCGCCCGCGGTCACGAGGTTGCCGGTGAGATGCGCCGGAAGAAGGCCGAAAAGTGCGAGAAACGCCGACGTGTCGACGAAGCCGGCGACACCGCTCAAGATGCCGGCGCTCACGCGCGTGCTGCCGAACGGCCCGAGCTCGATCACGGTCGCCGACGTGAGCGTGGGGCGCGGCGGACCGAGCGAGTCCATGAAAGACGGTCGTTTGCGAGGTTCATCGGCCCGAGCGTCGACCGTTCGCGACCTCACGGCGCTGACCGGAGGCATCGATGCCGTCGTCAAAGGCGCGCGCACCCCAGACCAAACGGCAACCACGTTCTGTTCTTCAGCTAATTCCACACGGAGCGGATCACCCGGCACTTCCCCACGCGAGCGTACCTCGTCGAATGGTTTGCGACACCCGACGCCGCGTGGCGCTCGGCTCGCTCACTGTCGGTGCGGGTTTTTTTGCTGAGCCGGCGGGCTCGGCGCGAGCGAAGAAGGGTTTTCCCCGTTGGGCGCGGACGAAGCGAGACCGTCGCCGTTCGACGTCGGCGAGATCGAGTTCGGGAGCACGCTCTCCTTGATCTGAATATCCGGCGCCGACGAGCGCGCGACGTCGGCGGGCACGCCGAACTCCTCGGCCTGCTTCGCCTGCCACTGATACTTGATGCGGTGGTGGTGCATGTTCACCAAGGTATCGGTCATGCGCGTGACGAGGATGCGGAGATCCTCCACCGTGAGCCCGCACTGATCGATCTGACCGCTGTTCAGCTTCGTGAAGAGCACGCGTTGAATCATCGTCTCGAATCGGTCGCGATCGGGAGGGTCGATCGTCCGCGACGCGGCTTCGATGGAGTCGACGAGCATGAGGATCGCCGTCTCTTTCGTTCCAGGTTTCATGCCCGGGTAACGAAAGTGCCGTTGGCTCAGGTGCTTCGGGTTTCCCTGCTCCTGGCACTTGTTCCAGAAATACTCGACCACCTGCGTGCCGTGGTGGGTGTAGGCGAACTCGACGACCGGTTCCGGAACCCCGCCCTCGCGCAGGATTTTCGCGCCGACCACGACGTGCGCCATGATCGCGTCCGCGCTGACGTCGGGCTCGAGGTCGTCGTGAGGCGAGCGCTCTCCCGGCGCGAGATTTTCGACGAAGTACTTGGGCTGCGTCGTTTTTCCGAGGTCGTGGTAGTACGCGCCCACTCGAGTCAGGAGCGCGTCCGCGCCGATGGCCGCTGACGCCGCTTCCGCGAGGTTCGCCATCGCGCGCGAATGCTCCCACGAGCCCGGCGCTTCGCGCGCCATCTTCTTCAGGAGCGGCTGTTCGAGGTCGGTGAGATCGAGGAGCCGTTCGCGCGACACGTGGCCGAGCAGGCGTTCCGCCGACGAATGGAAGACGGCCGCGATGAGGCCCGACACGAGTCCACCCCCGACGCAGGCGATCAGCCGCGATTGAGTCAGGCTCGCGAAGTCGCCGCCGAAATCGAACGCCCCTTCCATGATCACGGTGAGCGACACGAGCACCAAACCGGCGCTCACTCCGCCGAGCACCCCGGAATAGACCATGTGCCGCATGCGCTTCATGTCGAAGAGCGTGAGCGTCGCGGCGAGGCCCTGGGTGAGCATCACCGTCAAGAGCAGCAGGTCGAATCGAAGGAGCGACGCGAGAACGAACGACAAGACGACGGAGACGACGAACGCGGTACGCCGGTCGAAGCTCGTCGACACGGACAGCGACACCGCCGCCATCGGAATCCAGTATTCGGGCAGGGCCGTGAACAAGAGGAGCAGCTTCGCGGCCACCGCAGCGATGCCGATCATCGAAAGGACGCCCACCTGCGAGCGCATGAGCCGCAGTCGCGACTGCCCGAATTTTCTGAGGTAGGCGGTGAGCGCCATCGACAGCGTGAAAAAGATCACGAAGTCGCCCGCCAAACGATCCCACCGCGGCGGGCGCAAGACCGACTCGTAGAGGTGGGCAGCCCGATGGTCTTCGCGGGTGCGAGTCAGCACCGTGCCCGGCGCGACGACGACGCGGAGGTTCTCGACGCGGAGCTCGCTCGTGCCGCTCGAAGAATCGCGAACGATGCGCGGGCCGTATGGGATGCGCAACGCCGTATGCACCGGATGGTCCCACGTCGGGGCCCAGACCTCGACGAACAGATCGCCCGCTTGAATGCCGGTGAGAATGAACGCCGCGAGCAGGCTCAGAATGAACCCTTCGATCGGCCCAGCTCTCACGCGGGTGCGCAGCATGCTCGCTCGATGACGGGTGACGACGCGGTCGGCGGCTCGAGCGCCAGTCTCGCGAAACACCGTAGCGCGAGGGGTGGACGATGCGCAACGCCGCGCGTCAGGCTTGGGGCACGTGGTCCGACAGATGCCGTTGCCGTGGGGACCAGGCCGTCCAGGCGTCCGGGGCAGCTGCATTTTCCGGGAACCACGAGCGAGATCCTTTGCTTGCAGGCGCTCGACTTGCTAGCGCTAGAAATGTCGGCTCTCGTGCGAGCCAAGCTTCGGCGCGAGCGGCGCCGA
>DATBBD010000431.1:0-3231 GCA_036271175.1 Polyangiaceae bacterium
CCTCCCACGTCGCGCGATCACGTCCGCGGCTCGTCGACGGCGAAGGTCACGCTCATCGAGTACGGCGATTTCGAGTGCCCGTTTTGCGCGCGCGCCGAACCCGTCGTCCGTGCGCTCCTGAAGCGCTTCGACGGCGATCTGCGGTTCATTTTTCGGCACAACCCGCGCGACTACGACCATCCGCACGCGCACCAGGCTGCCGAGGCCGCGGAGGCCGCCGCCGAGAGCGGCAAATTCTGGGAGATGCACGATCTTCTCTTCACGCATCAATCGGCGCTCGAGAAGGCGGACCTGATTTCGTACGCGAAGGAGCTCGGGCTCGACGTGCCGAAGTTCACCGCCGCGCTCGACGCGCGCGCGCACCACGACCGCGTGCATCACGACGAGCTCAGCGGCGTACAGAGCCGCGTGCTCGCGACGCCGACGTTCTTCGTCAACGGCGTCCACTTCCGCGATAAGCCGGACCTAGAAACGCTGGCCGCCGCGATCGAAGCCGCGCTCGGCGCTTAGGACGAATCACCCGCCTGTCGGGGGGGTCCGCGACGGCGCAAATGAAGGGCACTTCGTCATTGGTGCGCGCGAGAGCGCCGCTTCGAGGAGCTCGAACGCCGTCTTCGGGTCGTCGACGAACCGGAAGAGCTCGAGATCTTCCGGGCTCACGGTTCCGTGGCGAACGAGTGCGTCGAAGTCGAGGATCTCGTTCCAGAAGCTCGTGCCGTAGAGCAAAATCGGGAGGCTCCGATCGATCTTCCGGGTCTGCGACAGCGTCAAAATTTCCGTGAGCTCGTCGAGCGTGCCGAACCCGCCGGGGAACACGACGAGCGCGCGAGCGAGGTGCGCGAACCAGAGTTTGCGCATGAAGAAGTAGTGAAACTCGAACGATAGCTCGGGGGTGATGTAAGGGTTCGGGCGTTGCTCGTGCGGGAGCCCGATGTTGAGGCCGACGGTTTTGCCGCCTGCGTCGGCCGCGCCGCGATTGGCGGCTTCCATGATGCCGCCTCCGCCGCCGGAACAGATGATGTAGCGGTGATTGTCGTCGGGGAGCGACGCCGACCATGTCGTGAGCAAGCGCGCGAGCTCGCGCGCCTCGGCGTAGTAACGGCCGAGGGGGCCTTCCGGCGCGATGCGAGCCGACCCGAAAAAGACGATCGTGTCCGACACGCGCTCGCGCGCGAAGGCCGAGAGCGGACCGAGGTATTCGGACAAGATGCGGAGCGGACGCGCGTCGTCGCTGTCGACGAACGTCTCGTCTTTGTAGGCAAGCGGGCGATGGCCGGACGCGGTGAAGTCGGTCATGGCGCCTTTTATCGCACCCGCGAGAAATCGATGAAGCCGCGTTCGACGTTGGTGTGGAGCAATTCGACCGTGACGCGATCGCCGACGTCGAGCGCGTCGAAGCCCTGAACCAACCGCCCTTCGACGGAAGGGTGCGCGATGCGGACCCAGGTTCCTTTGCTCGACGCGCCCGTCACGAAGCCGTCGAATTTCTGTCCGATCCGCGTGCTGAGGAGCAACGCCGCGGCCGATTTTCGGACCTGACGTTCGACCTTCGCCGCGGCATCCTCTTGCTGCGTGCAGTGGCGGGCCAACCCTGCGAGCTCGGTTTCGTCGTAGGCCGGGCGTGCGCCGGCGAGCGCCGCCTTGATGAGCCGCTGCGTGATGAGGTCCGGAAAGCGACGATTCGGCGCCGTCGAGTGCGTGTAGTCGCGGACGGCGAGCCCGAAATGCCCGTCCACTTTGCGGCCCGGCAGCTCCACGACGTACTCGCCGCGACCGAGCAGCTTCACGACGGAGAGCGAGAGATCCGCGAAGCGCTCCGGGTGAAGGTCGCGCTGACGAAGCAAGAACGACTCGAGCGCCTTCGAATCGGGGTCGGTCGGAAGCTCGGCGCCCGATTCGGCCGCGAGTTCACGGAGCCGCTCCCAGCGCTCGGGCGATTTCAACACGCGCCGCAGCGACGGAAAACCGCTCTTGTCGAGGAACCGGGCGGTCACGCCGTTGGCCGCGACCATGAATTCCTCGATGAGCTCCTTGGCGCGATTGCGTGAGTTTTCTTTGAGATCCGAGAGCGAGTCGCCGGCCCAGACGGCTTCGGCCTCGATGGTTTCGAGCGCGAGCGCGCCGTGCTCGTGACGGCGCGTCTTCAAGACTTGCGCGACCTTGTCCTGGATCCGGAGCTGTTCGTCGAGGCCCTTGCCGCCGGCGACGGGTTTCGGCGCCGGCGCCGTTCCGTCGAGCCACGCCGCGGCCGAGTCGTAGGCGAGCTTCCCCTGGTTGACCACCAGCGCGCGGTACACGTCGGAGCTACGGAGCGAGCCGTCCGGCCCGATCAGCATTTCGATGACGATCGCCAGCCGCTCGGCGTTTTGCCCCAACGACGTCAGGTCCGTCGAAAATTTCTCGGGCAGCATGGGGAAAATCTCCGCGGCCGTGTAGACCGACGTCGTGTTCGCGCGCGCGTGGTCGTCGATCGGGCTGCCCTTCTCGATGAGTGCGTCCACATCGGCGACCGCGACGAGAATGTTCACGGCGCCGCCATCCTTGGGCTCCGCGACGGAGAGCTGGTCGAGGTCCCGGGAATCGTCGTTGTCGATCGACACCCAAGCTAAATTCCGGAGATCGCGAACGGAATCGCCCGCCGGCTTCGTCGCGGCGCGCGCCGCCTGGTCGGTTTGCGCGAGCGCCGCGCGCGAAAATTCGGGTTGGAGGCCGCGCTCACGCATGGCGCGGCGGGCGATCGCCCGGAGGGTGGTGCGTTGTGCACCGCGTGCGTTCGGGGGCGACTCGTCGTTGTCTCGCATGAATGTCTCGAAAGGAGTTCGGTTCGCAGGAAGCGACGCTCGCGGCGTACCATGGACCGGCCGGGGACCGCCACCTCTGGCCCGGTTAGTTGGACGTGCAACTTTCTCTCGTTGCTGCGCCCCGGCGACGCTTGTATTCGAGGCGGACAGGCCCCAAATTGCCTGCGCCTCGGAGAGATCACGTCATGGAGCCTTCCCCATCCGTTTCCGCCGCACCTGCGTCGCTCGCCGATGCGCCGGGTGCCCCCCTAGAAAACGTCACCGAAGAGTCATCGTCGCTCGGGCGAGAAATCGTGTCCGGCCTCGTCGGTCTGGGGGTGACGATGTGCTGCGTCATCCCGCCCGTCGTGCATTTGATCACCGGACCGCTCGGGCCGTTGCTCGGCGGATTCGTCGCCGCGAACCGCGCGAACCCGGGTGCTCGCGGGCG
>DATBBD010000432.1:0-1573 GCA_036271175.1 Polyangiaceae bacterium
CTCGGCGCCCACGAAGACCAGGCGTGGATGCGGCAGCTCTTCGACGGCCAGCACATGCCGCTCCGGTTCGTCGGTTACAAGAAGGACGGCACCGAAGACGGCAGTCTCGAGGTGACGAAGATCGAAGCGAAGCCGGTCGCCGACGCGATGTTCCAGCTCCCGCCGAGCTACCCCGTTCTCGACCTCGATCAGATGTTCAAACACCTCGGCATGCCGAACGGTTTCCCGACGGGGATGCCGCCCGGAGCGATGCCAGGAATGCCGACGATGCCGGGAATGCCGTCGGCGGTGGCCGTGCCGCCGGGAATGACGCCCCCCCCGAACATCAAGTTGCCTCCCGGCGTGACCTTGCCGCCGAACATGAAGCTGCCGCCGGGGATGACCGAAGACATGCTGAAACAGCTCCGCGCGCGCATGGGTCAACAGCCCGCGCCGCAATAAAATCGTCGGAGCCCGCCCCGCGAGGCGGCGTTTTTCGCCGAACTTCGACATGGTCGGGGCCTTGGGGTATTGCGGGGCGCGATGCGCAGTCTCCCCGTCGTCAGGGCCGCGGCTCCGTTCGGCGGTGTCGACGTGTCGACCACGCGAGGCGATTCGCGGCCGTTGCCGATGTCGGCCGCGGAAGTCCGCGCGCGCGGGTGGCCCGAGGTCGACGTGGTGTTCGTCAGCGGCGACGCTTACGTCGATCACCCGAGCTTCGCGATGGCCCTCCTTGGGCGGCTCCTCGAGGGCGCCGGCTACCGCGTCGCGATCCTGAGTCAGCCCGACTGGAAGAGCGCCGAACCGTTTCGCGCCTTCGGCCGACCGCGTCTGTTCTTCGCCGTGAGCGCGGGGAACATGGACTCGATGATCAATCACTACACGGCGAACAAGAAGGTCCGGAACGACGACGCCTATAGTCCCGGCGGTCGCATCGGGCGGCGACCGGATCGCGCGACGCTCGCGTATTGTCAGCGCGCGCGTGAAGCGTTTCCCGGCGTGCCCATCGTCGCGGGCGGCGTCGAAGCGAGCCTCCGTCGCATCGCGCATTACGACTACTGGAGCGACACGGTCCGGCGGAGCATCGTGCTCGACTCGAAAGCGGACCTGATTGGGTTCGGCATGGGCGAGCGCGGGATCCTCGAATTGGCCGCGCGGCTCTCCCGCGGCGACTCGGTGCGAGCGCTCCGCGACATGCGCGGCGTCGCGTATCGACTCGGCGCGAGCGAAGCGGCGCCCGTTGGCGACGACGTGGTCGAGCTCCCGAGCTACGAAGACGCCGCCCGCGATCCCGTCGCGTTCGCGACGATGACCCGCCTCGCCCATCGCGAAACGAACCCCAAGAACGCCAAGCGTCTCGTCCAGCCGCATGGCCCTGAAACCGTCGTCGCGAACCCGCCGGCGCTCCCGCTCAGCGAAGCGGAAATGGATCTCGTGTACGGCCTACCTTTCACGCGAAAGCCGCACCCTTCGTACGGCAGCGAGCGCATTCCGGCGTTCGAAGTCGTGAAGACCAGCGTGCAGATCATCCGCGGCTGCTTCGGCGGGTGCACCTTCTGCTCGATCACCGCCCACGAAGGGCGCGCCATCCAGA
>DATBBD010000433.1:0-2929 GCA_036271175.1 Polyangiaceae bacterium
GATCAAGCTCGAGAGCGCGGCGCGGATGGCCAATCGCGCGCCGTTTTCCGGCATCGTCTACGTCAAGCGAACGGCGGCACCCGGACCCGACGGCCCGCAGGACTACGAGACGTACGCGAGCGGCGCCGATCTGATGAAAGCGCCCGCGACGCTCGCCCCCGACGGCACGCTGTCGGTTCAACCGGGCTCGAGTTTGCTCGGCGCGTGCGGGCTCACGGCGGGCATCGACGTCCGGCGTCCGGCGGTGTCGTGGGACGGCACGCAGATCGCGTTTTCGGCGCGCACGTCGGCGACGGTTCCGTGGAAGGTCTACCTCGTCGATGCCGCCGGCGGTTGCGCCGTGGAACCGCACATCGACGCCGCGCCGGTCGACGACGGCGGCAATGCGATCCCCGACAACGGCGAGCTGATCCACAACTTCGATCCGGCGTTCGCGCCCGACGGCCGCATCGTCTTCGCGTCGACGCGGGGCAACGTGATGAACGCAGGGATCTTCGACTACCAGGGTCCGCAGCGCACGCCCGCCGACCCGTCGAAGCTCAACGCGAACCTCTACGTCGTCGACGCCGACGGGAGCATTCGCCAGCTCACGTTCCTGTTGAACCAGGAAATGACGCCGTCGTTCATGTCCGACGGTCGCCTGACGATGACGACCGAGAAGCGCGCGAACGGATTTTACCAGCTGTCCGGGCGTCGCGAGAACCTCGACGGAGGCGACTACCATCCGCTCTTCGGACAGCGTGCGACGATCGGCTATCACCAGGTGACCGACATCGTCGAGCTCACCGACAAGGACTTCGCGGCGATTTTCAGCGACCCCGGCGCCCAGCACGGCGGCGGCGTGCTCGGCGTGGTCAATCGAAGCCTCGGCCCCGATCAACACAGCGAAAACGCGGACGACTATACGCAAGATCCGAGCGCCAAGGACTGGCCGGATCCCAAGTTTTATCAGCACTCGGTGCGGTTTCTCGACGGCACCGGCACGCCCGGGCAAGGCGGCGGCGTGTATCGCAACCCGACGCCGCTTCCGAACGGCTCGATCCTCGTGAGCTACGCGGCCAACGTCGGCGACGTCGGCAACTTCAGCGGCAACTTCGACCTCGTCGTGGTCGACCCCATCAACGGAACGCGCTCCGCGCCGGTCGTGAGCAGCGCGGACGACGAAGTGTGGCCCGTCGCGATCTACGCGCGCCCCGCTCGCGGCGTATTCGCCTCGAAGCTCGACGAGCCCAACGGCGCGACGCGAGTCAGCACCGACCCTGGCGACAAGCCCCGCGCCGACGTCACGATCCTCGATCTGCCGCTCCTCGCGAGCTTGATGTTCCAGAACACGCGATCGCAGCGCATCATCACCGAGCCGCCCGCTGCACTCCAAGTCTGGGAAGATCTACCGCCCGACACCGGCGTGACCAGCTACGATGGTGGCGGCGATTTCGTGGTCAGCGACACGTTCGGCAAGGTGTACGTCCGGCGGCGGCTCCTCGGTGCGCTCGCGCCGTTCGGCGACGGGTCGGCGCATCTCACCGTGCCGGGCGGCGCGGCGATCGTGCTCGAGCCGATCGTCAAGCTCGCGAAGGACAAGCAGCCGACTCAGCACCAGCAGCTCGAAGAGATGCAATTTTATCCCGGTGAGTTCGTCCGCCAGGGCTTCCAGCAGCACCTCTTCAACGGGATCTGCGCCGGCTGTCACGGCGCGGTGAGCGGGCGCGACGAAGACATTTCGGTGAACCCCGACATTCTCACGCAGGCGTCGCGCGTCGCGGTGTACGGGAAGGGCCCGACGTCACTGACCTCGACGGCGGGCGCGCCGCAAAAGCCTCCGTTTCCTTGAGCCGGCACGGCTTCCTGGTTTGGGGCTCGAACGTGTAGCAAGATCGTGCTGTGACCGAAGACGTCGCCGCCGCCGTCGAAGACCCCGACGCGTTTCTGGGTCGAACGGTCGACGGCAGGTTCCTGCTCGAGCGAACCATCGGACAAGGTGCGGACTCGGTCGTGTTTCGCGCGCGCCAGTTGAACTTGCAGCGCGACGTCGCGGTGAAGATCCTGCTCGCGGACCCCGAGGGCGTCTGGCAGCTCGGCGCGCGACTGCGTCGCGAGGCGAAGCTCGTCGCGGCGCTCCGTCATCCCGGCCTCGCCGAAGTGTACGACGAAGGCGTCACGCCCGACGGTCTGCCGTACATCGTCATGGAGCTCCTCCGCGGGTCGACGCTCGAGCACTATCTCGAGCTTCGCGGCAGGCTCGATGCCGCCGAGGCGGTGCGCATCGTCACCGCGATCGCTTCGGTGGTTTCCGCCGTGCACGCCGCGGGCTTCGTTCATCGCGATCTGAAGCCGAGTAACGTGTTCGTCGAGCCGGCGGGGCCGTCGGGTCCGAACGTCAAGGTCATCGATTTCGGCGCGGTGCGACGGCTCGCGTCGGTGCCGTCGGAATCGCCGCCGTCGACCACGTTGAAGGGTCTCGGCGAGGCGAAGAAGCCGCGCCGCCGCGCTTCCACGTTGATCCAGACCGCGCCCGGCGTCGCCATCGGAACCCCGCAATACATGAGCCCCGAGCAATGCCGCGCGGACGCGCTCGACGAACGCTCGGACGTCTATTCGCTCGCGGTCGTGCTCTACGAGCTCCTCGCCGGTGACTTGCCGTTCGGCGCCGGCGATCCGTCGTCGGTGATGGCGGCGCACCTGCTCGCGCCCGTTCCGCCGTTCGAACGCAAGGGCTCCATCGTGCCGCGACGGCTCGCCGCGGTCGTTTATCGGGCGCTCGACAAAGAGCCGTCGCGCCGATTCGCGTCGATGGGCGCATTCGCCGAAGCGCTTCGCGCCGCGACCGAGACGGCCCGTACCGACGCGCCGTCGACCGCCGTGTCGGCACGTTCGCGGAGCACCGAGCCCGCGCCGCGCTCGGCGACCGACGCGTCTCGACCGTGGGGCG
>DATBBD010000434.1:0-9572 GCA_036271175.1 Polyangiaceae bacterium
AGACGCTCGCCACGGAACTGACCCGCAGAGGGGTCGAATCCATCGTGCTCGACGGATTTTTGCCCGACGTGCCGCGCGGCACGCGACTCGATCGGCCGCGGAGCGGGTTCGTCGCCGCCGGCTTGCCGTACGAACGCGATCCGGCGATCACCCGCCATATCGCGGCGTTTCTCGAGCGCCACGCGCCCGAGCCCGGCGCGGTGAAAGCGGTGCTCCTGAACGGTGGCGTGTTCCGGTCGGCCGTCGTGCGGCGTCGCGTGCTCGACGCGATCGCCGGCTACGTCGGCGCGGACGTGTGCGCGCTCACTCCGACGAACCCTGATCTCGCCGTCGCGCGCGGCGCGGTCGCGTTCGGGCTGGCGCTCGACGGCAAAGGTCCGCGGATCGGCGGCGGCTCGGCGCGCGGGTACTACGTCGGGCTCGCGTCGTCGGAAAGCGGTCGCCGCGCGGTGTGCGTCGTGCCGCGCGGTTCGAAAGAGGGCGAACGCCACGTCGTCCGCGTGCCCGGCCTCACCGCGGTGGTCGGTGAACCGGTGCGCTTCGATTTGTTCTCGTCGGACACGGCGCTCGACTCGCCCGGTGCGGTGGTCGACGCCGGACAGCGGCTCGAGCCCTTGCCGTCGATGACCGCGCTCCTCGGCGACCCCGACGATCGCGGCGGGACGCGGGTCGCCGTGCGGCTCGAAGGCGAGCTCACCGCCGTCGGCACGCTCGACGTCGCGTGCGTCGAAACCGACGATGCGCGCGCGGAAAACGGCGGACGTCGCTTTCGACTCGCGTTCGATTTGCGCCAAAAAGCGCAGCCGTCTTTACCGCCACGGCCGCGGCTCTCCGACGCCAAAGCGCTCGCGGTTCACGAGCGCATCGAGCGCGTCTTCGGCAAGGGCCACGCCGACGCCGACCCACGCGACGCGCGGCAATTGCTCCGTCAGCTCGAACAGCTCCTCGGCGAGCGCGCGACCTGGTCGACCGCGACGGCGCGGCACGTCTTCGACGTCATTGGCCCCGAATCGCGAGCACGGCGTCGCTCCGTCGATCACGAGCGCGCGTACTGGCAAATCGCGGGGTTTTGCCTGCGTCCCGGCTACGGTCACCCGCTCGACGGAAAACGCGTCGGCAAGCTCGTGCCTTTGTTTTCGGAAATGGTCGTCGCCCCCGACGAGGCGCGCACCTGGCAACAATTCTGGATCGCGTGGCGACGCGTCGCGGGCGGCTTGCTCGAACCAATGCAGACCGAGATCCGGAATTTGTTGGACCCGTTCGTCACCACCGACGAACCGAAACCCAAAAAAAAGAAGGGACTCAAACCCCAAGCGCTCGACGAAATGCTGGTCCTCGCATCGTCGCTCGAACGGGTGGCACCGGAGCGGCGCGCCGACCTCGGACGCTGGGTGCTCGAGCGCACCTGGAACGATCGCGATCCGCGACTCTGGGCCGCCATCGGACGCATCGGCGCGCGCGTTCCGACTTACGCGAGCGCGCATCACGTAATACCGCCGAGCACCGTGGAACGATGGCTCGATCACCTCCTCCGCGAAAAATGGGACGAGGTGCCTTCGGCGCCGCTCGCCGCGCTGCAACTGGCGCGAGCGACCGGCGACCGCGCGCGTGACGTCTCGGAATCGATGCGCCGCGACGTCGCCAAGCGCCTCGAAAAAACGCGCGCCCCTACCGAATGGGTGACCGCCGTCCTCGACGTGGTGCCCCTCATCGACGCCGATCGGGCCGAATTTTTCGGCGAATCGTTGCCGTCGGGGCTCGTACTCGACAGCGACGACTAGCGCACGTGCGGAGTAACCCGCGCACGGCTTTCCCATGCCGTCGAATCTAAATGAGGTAAACCGTGGCTTCCATGGCCGGCCACGACGCCTGGTTGATCGACCTCGACGGCACCCTCTACTACCCATTGCCGGTGAAGGGCGCGATGGCCGTCGAGCTCTTCGCGATGGGGTGGCCGGCGATCGCGACGCTGCGTCGTTTTCGCAAGGAGCACGAGACGTTGCGCCACGAGGGCGGCGAGAGCGAGAGCCCCTATCGGACGCAGCTCGAACGGACGGCGAACGCGCTCGGGCGCGACGTCGACCTCGTCGCGGACGTGATTCGTGAATGGATGCACGAGCGCCCGTCGCGGTGGATTCGCCTCTTTCGACGGCAGAGTTTACTCGCGGAAATCACCGCATTCCGGGCTCAAGGCGGGCGCACGGCGCTGGTCAGCGACTACCCGGCTCGTCGTAAGCTCGAAGGGCTCGGCGTGCTCGAGTTGTTCGACACCATCGTCGCGAATGGCGAACCCGGCGGCCCGCGGCGTTTGAAACCCGAACCCGAAGGGTACCTGCTCGCCGCCGAACGACTCGGCGTCGCGAGCGAGCGCTGCCTCGTGATCGGCGATCGCGACGACGCGGACGGCCTCGCCGCGCGCGCCGCGAAGATGGCGTTTCGCCGCGTGTGAAACGCCGAGCGGCGGCCCCCCGTTCGTGACGCACTCAGTGCAGCGTTCGATCGACGCTCTGATCGGGCGAGAGCTCCGGCGCAGGCTCGGGAAGATCGCGCGTGTCGATATCGTCGATACGACCGCCGAAGCGCGCCGCGAAGATCACCCCTAAAAACCCGATCACGCCGGTCGCGTACAAGCCAGGGCCCAAGTCGAAGTCGATGGGGTAGTAGTGGTTGCCGCGCGGGGGATGCGAAAAGAGCATCAATGCCTCGAGGAGCGACAGTGACGCGAACGTCGCGGTGATGATGCGGACCCCGCGCATCTTGTAGATGGTGCGCCGCGAGACGACGAGCGGCACCATGACGAACCAACCGACGGCGCCGCCGAAAAACCACGAGCCGCGGGCGCGCGCGAGCAGATATCCGCTGTAGACGATTTCGTCGGGCTTGTGCATCAGCACCCACGGCATGAAGAACGCGACGAGCCCGGCGATCGAGAGGAGCACGAGCGCGCCGCGGCTCCGGCGGTAATACCAGAGCGGAAGGGTCCGATCTTCGGGCGCCACCTGCGCGAGCTCGGCGGCGAGGGCCACGCGCGCTTCGTACGAGGGCGGCAGCTTCTCCGCGGGTTTGAGCGACATCCCGCACACCGGGCAATCCGGCGTTTCCCCCTCGGGGAAGAGTTCCTGGCAAAACGGACAGCCGACGAGGGCCATGGTCGCTTCTAGATTACCGCTCCGGTCGGGGTTCGGCGACGAAGGTCTCGCCGGACGCCGCGCTCGGTCGCTCGAACGGCGCGGAAACGGGTAGTTCGGGAGCGCGGACGCTTGCATACTCGGAGAACCGGTGTCGGACCGAGACTCTATTTTGGCTTTACTCGGCATCGAGTCGACGTCGCCCCATCTCGAGGAAGCGTTGACGCACCCGAGCTACGCGAACGAAGTTCGGTCGGCGAAACACTATCAGCGCCTCGAATTTCTGGGCGACGCGGTGCTCGGGCTCTGCGCGAGCGAGCTCGTGTATCAGCGCTTTCCCGAATCCGACGAGGGGTCTTTGACGCGGATGCGCTCGCACCTCGTCAACGCCGACGCGCTCGCCGCATGGGCGCGCCAAAAAGACGTGGGCGCCGTCCTTCGCTTGGGTCGCGGCGCAGAAGGCGGCGGGCTCCGCGACAGCACCAACGTGCTCGCCGACGCGGTGGAGGCGCTGGTCGCCGTCGCCTACCTGCAAGGCGGCCTCGACGCGGCCCTCCACGCGTGCCGCGCCGTGCTCGAGCCGAGCATCGAGGCGCTCGAAGCCGACGCGGGACGCGACCCGAAGAGCGAGCTGCAAGAGCGCGTGCAAAAAGCCGGCGGCGCGACGCCGGTGTACACGGTGGTCGCGAGCGGCGGGTCGGCGCACGACCCGTGGTTCGTCGTGGCCGTGCACGCCGGCCCGAACGAGCTCGGTCAGGGACGCGGACGCTCCAAGCGCCTGGCCGAGCGCGAGGCGGCCGGGGTCGCGCTCGAAACGCTCGCTCGCGTCGAAAAACCGACGACGCCGGAAGGTGAACCATGACGCCCGCCGTCCCTACTCGCTGCACCCGCCGTACGCTCGTCGCCGGTCTCGTCGGGCTCGGCTTCGCGCTTTCGCCGCGCGACGCGTTCGCCGGCACGTACCTCGATCAAATCGGTGTGCTCGTCCGCGAAGCGAAGAGCGAGATGGACTATCTCGAAAATCGACTGAACGACAAAGACCTCGCCGAGTTGATTCACGCCATGACCATCGCTCGCGTCGCGGCCGCTCGCGACATGCTCGTGCCGAAAGAGGTCGCCGAGGCGCACCCGCACATGCTCCTCATGCTCGAGAATTGCGAGCGGGCCGCGGACGCCGCCGTCGTCAAAGCGACGGACAAGTTCATCGTTTATCAGCACCGATCGCGCGACGAAGAGCAGATTTTCCGCAGCATCATGCGCCAGCTCGGTTTTCCCCTCGAGGACGAGAAGAAGAAATAGGGGGGTTTATCTGAGCCCGCGGTCCGTCTTTCGGGGGACGGGATCGGCGGAGAGCAGCGGCGGCGGGTTGCGGTGAATTTCGGCAGGCGGCGTGTCTTCGACGCGCAGCGAGTCGAGCACGTCCGCGTCTTCGAGCGTGACGAATTTCTTCCGCAGCTCGGCCACTAGAGTCCCGACGCTCTGGTCGAACCGTTCGCGCTCGAGCAGGTCCCGGATGCGGTCGTGCTCGTCGGCGAGCGTCCGGTCGAGCTTCGGCAAGGTGCCGCGCCGCCAGACGACGGCAAAGTGCGTCCCTTCTTTCACCGGGTCGGGGACCAGCTCGCCGTCCCGTACCTTGGACGCCCCGGCGTAGAGCGCCGGATCCACGTCGAGCTGCGGAACGTCGGTGTGACCATCCTGATGGACGAATCCGAGATCGCCGCCTCGAAGCTTCGTCGCCTCGTCGACGGAGTTCGCGCGCGCGTCGTCCTTCCATCGTTCCGGTGCAGCGACGGAGCGCGAAGCGTCGAGCAAGCGGCGCGCGAGCGCCTCGTCGTTCACCAGAATGCGCCAGATCCGGATCCGTTCCGGCTGGTGATACTCGCCCGCGTGAGCGGCGTAGTACGCCTGAACGTCGTCCTCGGACACCCCGGCCGCGTGCGTCTCGGTGCGAAGCTCGTCGACGAGCGCGCGGCGATGCGCGTCGAGGATTCGATGCGCGACGGCGCGATCCTTCCCGAGCCCGCGGCGGTCCGCCTCGCTCGCGTACAGCAGCTCGGGGACGAGCACTCGGTCGACGAAGTTCCGCCGGATCTCCGCCGGCGTTTGCCCCAAGAGCCGGAGCTCGAGCGGTGGAGTAGCGGCGAGCCGCCGCGCGACGTCGGCGGCCGTCAGCGACAAAGCTCCGACGCGAACGACCGCCGGCACGCCGGCGTCGGCGTGCGCGGCCGGGCCCGCGAGGGCAATGGCCAGCGCGACCACTGATCGCCGACGACGTCGCGACACCGGCGTTTTCTAGTCCGCCCCGCTGCGTCGCGAAAGAGGATGTTCGCTTCCCCGCGCGGCCTCGGCGCTAGGCGGCGGGCCGGCGCACACGGCGCGGTGCGGCCCCGCGAACGCCACCCGGGTCCGTCTTTCGCAACGTGCGCGCCAGGGCCGCGTCGTGACCGACGGTGACGCGCTCCTCGGTCGGCGTCACCCCGAGGCGCTCGAGCCGCTCGCGGGCTATGGCGAGCGCATCCGGATTCGCGTCGATGCCGACGTGCGCTCGTCCGAGGCGCGCGCACACCGCAGCCGTCGTGCCGCTCCCCGCATAGGCGTCGAGCACGAGATCGCCCGGCTCCGAGCACGACGACACGAGCCGCTCGAGCAGCGCCTCGGGTTTTTGCGTCGGGTAGCCGGTGCGTTCGCGAGCGACGGGCGCGACAATCCCGATGTCCCACACGTCGCCCATCGGCGCGCCGGGCGTCCGCTCTTCGGTGGTGCTCGACCGCGTGCGCCGTCCGCTCTTCCCGACCACGGCGCGCTGCTTCCCGGTTCCCCACGTCGACAACGTCGACGGCGCGAGCGGCTCGTACAGCTGCCGAAAGCGCGGTTTCACGCTCGGGTCCTTCACGTAACGCAGCAGCACGTCGTGGACGCGCTGGAAATTCGGCGTCTTCGCCGGCCAACGCCGATAGCGCCAGATGATCTCGCTCGCGAAGGCCCGCACGCCGAACAGCTCGTCCGAGAGCACTTTCGCGTAGTGGCTCGTCTTCGAGTCGACGTGGAGCACCAAGCACCCTTCCGGCGCGAGCAGCGCGTGCACCGCGCGAAGCCGCTCGCCGAGCGCTTGAAGATAGTGGTCGAGTCCTTCCCACCGGTCGTCGAATCCGGGGTGCGTGCTGCGAACGACCTCGCCGGTTTTCGGATCGCGCTTTCTCTCGACGCGTTCGTGCTGTCGCCCCGTCAAAAAGGGCGGATCGAGATACGCGAGCATCACTTTCCCGGCCAGCTTCGGAGTCAGAGCCGTGAGGGCCGCGAGGTTGTCGCCCGCGATGAGCACCGAGCTCGGATCGCCGGCGCGCACCGGGGTTAGCGAAGCGACGGGTACGGCGGAAGCAGCCCTTTTCGTGGGCCAATCGAGGCGAACGGACACGTCGGGCATCGGTCCGAAATCGTATCGGGACTCGGGGTGCGCGGTACAACTTCGCGGGGTGCGCGGCGCGCGGTGCGCTTGCGCGCGTTGGCCCTACGCTTGCGCGCGTTGGCTAAGAAGAGTAGCCGTTCGCCTGGCATGGCCGAACCGATCCGCGTGCTTTCTGGAATGCAACCGACGGGCGCCCTGCACATCGGTAACTACGTCGGTGCGCTGCGGCAGTTCGCGGTGATGTCGCGTGACCCGGCGTACGACGCGCTGTTCTGCGTGGTCGACGCGCACGCGATCACCGTCGAGTACGACCCCAAGGAACTGCCCGATCGCGTCTTCGCGACGACCGTGACGTACCTCGCCGCCGGCATCGACCCGGAAAAATCCGCCCTCTTCGCGCAGAGCGACGTGCCGCAGCACACCGAGCTCGCCTGGTACCTCACCTGCATCACGCCGATGGGCGACCTTCAGCGGATGACGCAATTCAAGGACAAGAGCGTCCAGCACAAGGCGGTGAACGCTGGGCTCTTCACGTACCCGGTGCTCATGGCGGCCGACATTCTCGTCTACAAAGCGGGCCTCGTTCCCGTCGGCGACGATCAGGTGCAGCACCTCGAGCTCGCGCGCGAGATTTGCCGGAAATTCAATTCGCACTTCGGCCACGTATTTCCGGAACCGAAGCCGCAACTCTCGACGACTCCGCGCATCCTCGGCCTCGACGGCAAAGCGAAGATGAGCAAATCGCTCGGCAACACCATCGACGTGCTCGATCCGGCTGCCGTCGTGGAAAAGAAGCTGCGCGGCGCGTTCACCGATCCGCAAAAGCTCCGCCTCGGCGATCCTGGACGCCCCGAGATTTGCAACGTGTTCACGATGCACTGCGGCTTCACCTCGGAAGACGTGCGCCTCGAGATCGACCGCGATTGCCGCTCCGGCGCGCTCTCGTGCGGCGATTGCAAAAAGCTCCTCGCGACGCGCATGAACGACGAGCTCGAGCCCATTCGTCAGCGCGCCGCTGCGCTCCGTGCGGATCGAAAACGCGTCCTCACCGTGCTCCAAGACGGCGCGGCGCGCGCGCGCACCCTCGCCGAGAGCACCATGACCGAAGTGCGCTCCGTCATGGGCCTCACCACGCACGGCCGATGAGTGCCTGTGTAAAAGCGCTCGCCGCCTGCCCGGTGAATGGACGACTGAAAGCCATCGGTGCCGGCCGGTGACTCGGCATTGGTTATTGGGGGGCACGCTTCACGACGCGTTTCGGCGGTGTGGGGACGCGCGCCGTGCCGCCGTTTGCGTTGCCTTCGCGGGCGCGCTCGCCGTGGTCGGCTGCGAAGAGCAATCCGTCGATACGACGCCGGAGGGCGCCGTCGAGTCGTTCATCGACTGGATGCAGCGTGTGCACGGCGACCCGGTGCCGGCCAGGCGCGCCTACGACCTCCTGTGGTCTCAGGCGAAGCGCAACCTGGGCGAGCGCGCGAAGCGAGCCAGCGCCGTCGCAGGACGTCCGATCGCTCCCGAAGAGATGCTCGCGCCGTCACGCTTCTCCCTCCGCTTCTCGCCGCGCCACTACACGGCGAAGACCACCGGCGATTGGGCCGTCGTCACCGCCGTCGGCGAAGCGCCGTCCACCGAGCACGCCGAGATGCGCGCCGTCCGCGAAGACGGCCGCTGGCGAGTCATCCTCGACATCCCCGAGCTAGCGCCCATTCGCACCCGCTGAACGGCCTCAGCCCCCACCCTGACGGCAGCGCCCACTGAGGGCACCACAAAAAGAAAACGGACGCCCATTTCGGACGTCCATTTTCGTCGTTTGGAAAACGTTCAGTTCGCGAAGAAGATCGCTTCGATCTCCGTCTTCACGTGCTCTTCCGTCTGGCTTCGCGCGATCGCGATTTCCTTGACGATGAGCGTGCGGGCCGTGTCGAGCATGCGCCGTTCGCCGAACGACAACTGCTTGTTGGCCTTCAGGCGATACAGATCGCGAAGCACTTCCGCGACATCGTAGATCGAGCCCGTCTTGATCTTGTCCATGAAGCCGCGATACCGGCGGTTCCACGTCTGGGTGTCGAACCCGATCGTGCGCTCTTTCAGAATGTCGAAAATCTCGCGGATTTCCAGCTCACTGATGACCTGTCGAAGGCCGACCGCGTTGGCGTTGGAGACCGGAACCATGATCTTCCGGTCGGTGTCCAGGATCCGAAGGACGTAAAAGCGCTGGCGCGAACCAGCGATGTCCTTCTCATCGATGCTGATCACCTCGGCTACTCCCTGCGCGGGGTAGACCGCTTTGTCGCCGACCTTGAACTCGATTTCAGGGCTCTGCATGACCTCTCCTTTGGAGCGGGGGACCACAGCGGCAGAAAGCCGCTAGCGTTTCTGGTCTCGTGCTATTCGACGTCCGAACGAGCATTCGACATCGAACGACTCGCCGCGACTCGTTATTCCCGGGATCCCGCCGCCAAACCTGCAAACTCAAGACTCGGAGATGGCTTCGGCGGCTTTTCGTGGCAGATCCCGCCAGGCGCGAAACTCTAGTGCGGAGTGTGCCTCTCGTCAATTGGAAAATCAGGATTCGGACGCTTCCGGTCGCCCCTTGGCGGCCGCTTTCCGCGCAGAAGGCGGAACAGAACGCATCGGGCAGGTGCAGCAAAACGCCTATAAATCCAGGCGTTCTACGGGCTGACAGGCACACCGACTCTTCGACATGGATTGTAGCAGGCCTTCGGCGGCTGTCGACCCGTGGTGTGCAATTTGATGCACCGACACGCCGGATTCATCACGGTCGCGAGCGCCCCTCAGTCGTTTTTCTTCAATCAGACGCGCGAGTCGACTGATCCGCTGCCCGGAGCGCCCAGAGCGCCAAGCGCCCTTCGCGCGAGTCCCCAGCGCACGCCACGATCGGAGACGATGAGGCTGTCCCGTTCGCACCAGTCCAACATCGCAACGACAATCAGGGTGCCGGCAACGATGACGTCGGCTCGCGCCGGATCGAGCCCAGCGACGTGACGTCGCTCTTCGAGGGAGAGCCCGCCGAGCTT
>DATBBD010000435.1:0-4376 GCA_036271175.1 Polyangiaceae bacterium
GAGCTGCCGCCGCCGGCGGCATCGGCGCGGGATCCGGCGCGACCGGCTTCGGCGCGGGAGTCGCGGTCGGCGCTTCGGCTTGCACCGTGGGCGCGCCGGGATCGGCGTCCGCCGCTGTGTGCGCGTAGCGGGCGCGGAAGAAGAAAATGCTGAATACGGCGACGATACCCGCCGCTCCGAGGACGATCGCGGCGAGCACCGCGTTCTTTCGCGAACGAAACGCGGGCGGCGTGGTGTCGATGCGACTCCGGTACGGCGCTTCGGGTGCGGCGAGTACCGCGGCCGGCGTTTGGAACATCGGGGCCGAGTACAAGGGCGCGTTGCGGTCGGTTCCGGGGAGCGCTCCGCTCGCGTCGAGCCCGAGGATGTCCGCCGCGGTGGGCTGAGAGGTGAGCGTCGCTTTCGGCGGCGCGCTCGACGGACCGCGCGCCGTCGCCTTCAACGTGTTGAGCGAGAAGAGCACCGAGCTTTCGTTGCGCACGCCGGTCGGCTTTTCATCGTACTGCTCGAGCGGCATCGACGAGCTGCGGAGGAGCTCGTCCTCGCTGCCTGCGCTGTCGACACCGCCGAAGAGATCGCCGGAGCGCGCCTCACGCACCCGCGCCGGGGCACGTCGCGACGGGCTGGTCGGGAGCCGGGCGAGCGACACCCCGGGCGGAGACCCTGGCGAATATTCGACGCTCTTTCGCGGCTCTTCGTTCGCCCGCTGCGCGCGCGGCGGCGCGGAGGGCGCTGAATACGCGACCGCGGGTGCCGGAGAATCCGAGCTCGGCGCAAGCGGGGGCGGGGACGGAATTTGCGTCGACGGCAGCGTGGGCGAGGACGACTTTCGAAACGACTCCAGGCCCGGCGCGGCGCCATTCAACGTCCCGCGGGGCGCGAGCGCCGGCGACAGGTTCTTCGGGCTGACGACCTTCGTCGCCTCTCCGGATTCGAGCGCCGCGCGAATCTCGGCGATTTCGCCGATCGGGAGCCAATCGCTCATCCCGTCGCGCCACGCGAAAGCGTCTTCCTTGAGCGCCCCGGTGTTGCGAGCCTGGACGATGTCGTCGAGGCTCATCGTCCGCTGCTCCGTCGGACTCAGATTGACCATCCACTCTTCGGGGCCCGGTTCGCGATACTCGTGGACGCTCGCGAACATGACGCGCGTCGCCTCTTCCGGTTCGTCCTCTTCCGTCTTGGGGTCGAACCTCGGGGGCTGATAGACGCGGGTCCGGTCTTCGGCGACGAGCGTCTCTCCGTCTACGATGATGGCCGCACTACAGCTCTTGCAGCGGACGCGGACGCGCCGGCCGCGCACTTTTTCGTCCGAAATATTGTAGGTGGCGCCACACGAATGGCAGTCGACGATCATATCGGCCCGTCCAGCGTCGGGGAGCGTAGCGCAATCCCCGCCCCCGTCCTATCTAACGCCGAACGGAACCCATTACTGATTGAGCGGCAACAGCGTCGCTCCATCCCGCCCGCAAAATCGCGATTCAGCGCCATATTGGGTCCCACAGACGGGGCAGATCGTCTTGCGCAACACGGGCGGCGCGGGCACGGGCGACGGCTTGGCCGGAGACGGAGCGGGCGGTCCGGCCTGTGGTGGGTTTGCCGCCGCGGGTGACATGGCGACCGCGATCTTCGCTTTGGGCGGAGCCGGCGCGGTCACGTCGAGGGGTGGTTTCGCGGGGCCGGGGCGGCGCGCCGTTCGCGCGACGCGGCGAGAGCGCCGGAGCGCCCACAAACCGACCAGCGCGAGAATGCCGGCGACGCCCGCGACGATGGCGACGAACAGCTCCTTCCGCGACCGCGCACGATCTTCGGCGACCGCCGAGGCCGCGCCGATGGCCTGCGACGCGACCGCAACAGGCGCCGTTTGCTCGGCTTCCCCGGCGTTGTCGAATGCGCCGCTGCGAAGGAGCGCGTCGTAGCGCGCCGTCGACGCGACCTCGATGGTGACCACCGTCGAACGCCCCTCGAGCGACGCTCCCAGCCGGACCTCGCCCTCCGCGGCGTCGGGATGCACGTGCACCACGCCCGCCGCCGAGAGATCGGCGAGCGTCGCGCCGCTCTCGATGGCCCACGCGAGCTTGCCGTAGATCGGGCATCCGTTGGCGTCGCTCGCGGAGGCGCGAAACGTGAAGTCTTCGCCGGCACGGAGCAGCTTCTGGAGCGGACGCACCTCGAGCTTTTCGACGGGTCCTGGGTGCGCGCAGCGGCTCTCGGCACGCGGTGGGGGCGGGGCCGATGCGCTCGCGCTCGCGCTCGCCGAAGCCGAGGGCGTTGCCGCGGCTTGCGACGCGCCGTCACGTTCGACCAACGTGTACGTGCGGTACCGCCCGACGCTCGCCGTGCAGTTCTGGCCCTTGATGATGAACTGGTACTGGCCCGATTCGTAAAACGAGATGCTCGTGTCGTTCGCGTTGAGCGACGTGACCAGCGTCGCTTGACGCGGATCGCTCGCGGCCGTTTTGCACGTCGTCTTCCAGGCGCGCGGCGACTCCGAGTGCCCCACCGGGCGCACGCCCGGGTAGAGCTCCCAGCACGACGTCGTCACGTACGTCCGGCCGCCGCCGATGATGACGAGCTCACCACTCGACTCGTCGATGCGAACCGACGCGGCGCCCTCGTCGCCACCCGACGGGCGCGGGCCGCACGAGTCCCCCCAATCACCGACGATCCAGCGCGTGCTGAGCGTCCCCGCCTGCCACCGTCCCGCAAGTGAGACCGACTCGTCTGCGCGAGCGGAGACCGCGAGCGACACGCAAAAGTAAGCGGTCGTCACGGCGACGAACGCACGGAAGCGAGCCCCGATCACGTGCCGCGAGGTTAGCAGATGACGCGCCTCGAAGATCCGAGCGAAGTACCGAGCCTTCATCATCGCGCGAGGAGTCCCAGCCGACGATGTGGAGCCGTTCGCGACGGCGGCACCGTGCCGATCGGTAACGCGAACTCGCGTTGACACCCCATTTTGGGCGATGATAGGTTCCGACTGCGAATATTAGGCAGAATTTGCGCGAATTGTTGATCAGGAGATCGAGCATGGCGAGGATGCGGGGCCGCTGGTTGAGAATTCACAGCGCCGGTTGCGCCCTTGCCTTCGTGGCGCATTCGCTCCCCGCGCTCGCTCAGCAGCTGCCGAGCTTCGGTCAGCGGGCGCCTTCGGGCACGTCGACGGCGGTCAATGCCACCGGCAACCGGACCGGGGGCAACAATGAGGGCGCCGATACGCATCTGTTTCGCCCCGCGGTGGATTCCAAGGGCTTCTTCTCGGTCAACGGCTCGGACATTCTCGGCGCGAACGACGTCAGCTTCGGCCTCGTCCTCGACTACGGCCGCAACATTCTCCGGACCTCGAACAGCCACGTCCCGCTGACGCAGGTGAACCAGCAGATCATCGGCGATGACGGCAACCCGGTCATCGGTCCGAACGGCCTGCCCACGACGCAGCTCGCGACCGTGAATTGTCAGCCGAGCACCTGCAACACCGGGTTCGACCCGAAGCACGGCGCCGGCGTGCACGCGCTCGTCCGCGACTCGTTCCAGGGCACGTTCGCGTTCAATTACGGCATCGCCAACAAGGCCGTGGTCGGAATCTCGATCCCCGTCATTCTCATGGCCGGCGATCCCGCGTTCGACATCGGTCCCGACGGGCGTACGTACAACGCTGAGCAGCTGAACCAGCAGGGGTTCAGCACCATCGCCCTCCACGGCAAGGTGCGATTCACGCGGGTCGAGAAGGGGATTGGCCTCGCGGCGATCGTGCAGGTCGGCGTTCCGGTCAGCAGCGCTGCACAAAACCTTGGCGCCGACACCGGGGCGTGGTTCTGGCCACAGCTCGTCGGCGAGAAGCGCTTCGGCGCGACCGGCCGGTTCAAGATCGGGTTGAACGTCGGCTACCGGGCGCACACCGGCGCGAACGCACAGTTCGGCAAGGACATCTTCGGCGCGAACCAGCTCGCCGAGGGCGCCTTCGAATACGGCAACCTCGGGACGTTCCAGGCCGGGCTCGCCTGGCGCGCGCTCGACGGCTTCGATCTCGTCGCCGAGACGTACGGTACGTACTTGCTCGATGGCCACTCCGACTCGAAGCAGAAGCTCAGCGAAGAGGTCGTCGGAGGCGTCAAGCTGTTCGTCGAGCGGAACAGCTACTTGATGCTCGGCGGCGGGTCTCGCGCGTGGAGCACCGGCTTCGAGGCCGCGGATCTCCGCATGCTGCTCGGGTTCGTCTTCGAGCCGTCGATCGGCGATCGCGACGGTGACGGCTACAAGGACGACGAAGATCAGTGCCCGGACGACCCGGAAGACTTCGACGGCTTCAAGGACGAAGACGGCTGCCCCGACCCCGACAACGACAACGACGGGATTCTCGACGTCGACGACCGTTGCCC
>DATBBD010000436.1:0-10847 GCA_036271175.1 Polyangiaceae bacterium
CTATGGGCCCCGGCCCCTCTGCGCGGCTCCGGTATGCCACAACGACCCCAGGCCAAGCGCTTCGACGCACGAGAGGAGCGAACCGCTCACCGGAACCGAAAAATTTCGACGCTCGCCGGTTTCGGGATGGTCGAAGCCGAGCTCTGCCGCGTGAAGGGCCAATCGATGAAGGCCGTACTCGGTGCGGAAGTGCCGGTTGTGCTCTCCCTTGCCGTACTTCACGTCGCCGATGATCGGACAGGAGACGTGTTTCAGGTGTCGCCGGATCTGGTGCATGCGACCGGTGAGCGGAATCGCCTCGACGAGCGCGTAGCGGCCCGAGGTGCCGAGGCGTCGAATTCGCGTCACGGCTCGGACCCGCGGACCGCCTTCTTTGTTGGGGATCGGGTGGTCGATCTCGCCGTCTTCGGGGTGGCCGCGGGTGAGCGCGAAGTAACGTTTCGCGACGCGTCCCTCCGCGAACGCCTTGCCGAGCGCTCGCGCGGCGTCGGGGTGGAGCGCCATCACCACCGCCCCGCTCGTGCCGCGATCGAGACGATGAACCGGATACACCCAGGTGCCCGTCGCGTTGCGCACGGCGCGGAGCAGGTCTTCCGCGTCGTTCGCGAGCCCGCGGTGCACGATGACGCCCGAAGGTTTGTCGACGATCACGAAGGTAGCTTCGCGGTGTACGAACGAGACCTGCACCGAGCAACGCCAGCACGGCATCTCGCGGGAGTAAAACTCGGGCGACACCGGGCGCGCGAGACGCCGTTCTTGACGCGCCGTCAGCTCGCGAACATACCGAAAACGATCATGGTGGGTGCTCGCGCGAGATTGCTTCGCTTATGGGTTCGGTTCGGCTCGGCTGCGGTGTTGTCGACGTCTCTCGGCGTCGTTCGCGTCGCGCGAGCAGAGGCTCCGAGCAATTCCGTGGCCGCACAGGCGCTGTTCGACGAAGCGCGCCGCCTGATGGCGAGCGGCAAGTACGACGAGGCGTGCCCGAAGCTCGTCGAGAGCGAGCGCCTCGACGCGGGAGCGGGCACGCTCCTGAACCTCGCCGATTGTCACCAGCACCAAGGCCACATCGCGACGGCTTGGAGCGAATTTTTGGAGGCCGCAGCCGTCTCCCGGTCGAACGGCGAGACGGCGCGCGAACAAGCGGCGCGACAGCTCGCGGCGGCGCTCACGGCGCGGCTCTCGTACATCACCATCGACGTCGCCGCGGGACAGATCCCCGGTTTTCAGATGACTCGGGACGGCGCGATCGTCGGGGAAGCGCAGTGGGGCACGCCGATCCCCGCCGATCCCGGCGATCACCTGGTCGCCGCGAGCGCGCCAGGCCGACAACCGTGGCGAGCCAACGTCACGGTCCGTCCCGGCGACGCCACCACCGCGGAGATCACGGTGCCGTTACTCGGCCCGCAGCAGGCGACTTCACCGGTTGCCGCTTCGGCGACGACGGTCGCGCCGACGGACGTCACCGCCGTTTCGAGCGCGGCGGCCTCGGGCCTCGGCACGCAACGCACGCTGGCCCTCGTCGCTGGTGGTGTCGGGGTGGTCGGCGTGGGCTTCGGAACGGTGTTCGGATTCATCTCGAAATCGAAACACGACGACGCCGAACATCACTGCGCCGGCGCCGTCTGCCGTGACCAGGAAGGGGTCGATTTGAAGTCGCAAGCGATCACCGCAGGGAACGTGGCGACGGTGGCCTTCATCGTCGGCGGGGTCGCCCTCGCCGGCGGCGCCGTGCTCTGGTTCACTGCGCACTCGAGCGACGAGTCGCAGACCCAGGTCGGTTTAGGGTTGGGCACCTTCCACGTCGCGGGGCGATTCTGATGCGGAGTGGCGCACGCGCGCTCTTCGCCGTGCTCGTCGCTTCGAGCGCGTGCAACGCGATTCTCGGCAACGACCCTGGACACTTCGAACCTGCGAACGAAGGCAGCTCGAGCGGCGGCAGGACCCACGATGCCGGCGCCGATTCGTCGTCGAACACCACCGGCGGCGCGGGCGGCTCGAGCGGCGCACCCGGCATGGGCGGTGCGACCGGTGTGGACTCGGGCACCGGCGTTCCCGACGCGTCGAGCTCCCCGGCGACCACGCGCGTCGGCCAGGCGTGCACGCCGCGCGGCGCGCCCGGCTGCGACGGTCCCGCCTCCGTGCGGCAGATCCTCTGCGGCTCCGGCGGGAAATGGGTCGACAACGGCGCGTGCACCGGAACCAATCGCTGCGACTCGGAGACCGGAGCCAATCAGGGCACGTGTCAACCCATCGTCGCGGTGTGCGCGGATCATGCACCGGGCGACGACGTCTGCATCGGCACCGACGTCGAGGCGTGCGGCGTCGATCTCATCACGAGCGAGGTCGTGAAGCAGTGCGCACAGCCGACCCCGGATTGCGCGAACGGCGCGTGCGCGTGCTCGGGAATCCTCTGCGGGACGGCGTGTCGGCACGTCGATTCCGACCCGGCAAACTGCGGCACGTGCGCACACGACTGCAACGGCGGCACCTGCGCGAGCGGGCAATGTTTACCGGTGCCGCTCGCGACCGGACAGTTCGACCCCGGCGGGATCACGGTGGACGGCACGAACGTCTATTGGTCCAATAACGGTGACTTCGGTGGCGCGCACGGCAGCGTCCAAGAGATCGCAATTGGCGGCGGCCCGATCATCGCGATTGCATCCAACGAGGCCGGTCCCCTGGGCATCGCGCTCACCGACACCGACGTCTATTTCGTCGACGAGGGCACCAGCGCCGGCAACTACGACGACGGCGCCATCCGGCACGTCCCGAAGGCAGGCGGCACCGTCGCGACGCTCGCGGGGAAGCAATCGTTTCCGGTTGCGATCGCCGTCACCGCGACGACCGCTTACTGGACGACGCTCGACAACGTGTTGCAAGTGAAGCTCACCGGCGGCACGCCCGCGGTGATCACTTCCGGTACCCCCGACCAGCTCGTCGTGGATTCGAAGAATCTCTACATCGGCGGCGCCGACGGAACCGTGAGTCTCTTCCCCCTGACCGGAGGCGCGGTGAAGACGCTGGCTACGGCGGCCGCTGGCGTGCTCCGCCTGGCCGTCTCTGCGACCGACGCCTACTTCACGACCGCGGATCAGGTCGTGCTTTCGACTCCCATTCCGGCGGGCGGCACGATCGCGACCGTCGCGAGCACGCAGAACAGCCCCCTTGCGGTCGCGGTCGACGACGAGTTCGTCTACTGGACGACGCAGGGGACGTCGAATCGCAATTTCAACGACGGCACGATCGTGAAAGCGCCGGTCGGCGGCGGTCCCACCGTAGTCCTCGCGACGGCACAGGTGGACCCCAACAGCATCACCGTCGATGCCACCAGCGTGTACTGGACGAACAAGGGTTCGGGGAACGGCACCGACGGCGCCGTGATGATGCTCGCGAAGTGAATCGGAGCCGCTCCCGGTCGAACGTCGCGAGGCGCTACTCGAGCGCCCGGGTCGTCCCCGCGTTCGCGAGATACCCGCCGACGTCCGCGTCGGACAGCATGCCCGCGAACGAAAACGCCGTCGCGTCGAGCCTTCGAATGGCGATCTGGCTGCTCTTTGCGTCGAAGATGACGAGGAACACGGCCGAGTCGTTCACCGGGCGATCGAACGCGACGGAGCCGCCGCCGGTAATGTCCTGGAACGAATAGAGCGTGGTCGTCGCTTCCACGGACGTCGTGACCCCACCGAGGATCTCCGCGACGTCGAGTTCGCCGCAACCGCCCTTGTAGGTCGGGTCCGAGCCCTCGCCACGGCAGTTGCATCCGTATTGCGAGCTTCGGATCACCTGGGACGGCAAGATCCAGTACGCGGGCGTCTTCGTGCCGAGCGGCATACGAAATTCGGTCGCGAATATTTTGCTGCCCGACGCGTCGCCGGCGAACCCGTGAAGCGGAATACCTGAGCTCCATCCGCAATCGCTCGATGCCGTCGAACCGTTGCAGAGCGCGCTCGACATCACGTTCACTTCGGTGCCCGCAGCGATCGAGCCGGAGAACTGCACCGGTGTAGCGCTCTCTTTCGTGCCGTCGGCGGTGACGTAGCTCTCGACGAACCCGCCGCACTCGTACCAATGCTTGTTCCCCGCGAAGACGAGGCCGTCCGTCGTGCAACGGTCCCAGTAAGCCGTCCGGTTCCAGCCGCCATTGCCCGGGACGTACACCGCGACGTGGTAAAGCTCGACGGGCCCCGCGAACACCGGCGTCATCTCTTCGTTGAACGGCGCGAGCGCGCCGCTGACTTGCTTCGGCATCCGATATTCCGAGTCGCAGAGCATGCCGTTGGTGTCGCCGACGCAGCCGGTCGCTTTCGACCACCCGGTGACGACCTGATCGTACGCGCCGCTGGCGCCGACATTGGTGTACGTGAGCGCGGAGACCTCCGTCTTGCCGGTGTTCGGCGTGAACGTGTCTTGCGCGTGCGAGGCGTTCGCTGGATCGCTCGCCGGACACGACGCAATGCTCGCGTCGCCGCTCTCCGTGGTCGGCGCGCCTCCCGACGCGCCGCCGCTCGCTCCCGCGGTGCCGCCATTTTCGCTCGTGCCGCTGCCCGAAGCGCCCCCGCTTCCCGGGTCGCCGCTCACGCCTCCGTTTTCGTTCATGGAGGCTCCGCCCGCCGAGGCGACGGTGCCGCCCATTCCGTTCGACGTACCGGCGCCTTTCCCGCCGCCGGATGACGTGGTCGCACTTCCCGACCCGCCGTCGGGAGCGGTCGTGCCGTGACCGTTGCTGCTGCAGCCGACGGCGAGTGCGGCCAGCGATCCGACGACGAACGCACGACGAAAAACGACCATGCCCATCGTCCAAGAATAGCCGCTTGCGTGGAGGCGCCACGCTGAAAGCGCACGCGCGCGCGTCGTTCGTACGGTGCGATCAGACAGAGCGCATCTCTGATATCGTCGCCGCTAGATGGAAATTTGGGCAGGAATTACCGCGGAATTTGCGGACGATCGGACTCTCCCGCTTTTGGTCGTCGGGCTCGTGCTCGTTGCGACCACACGGGCGCTCGCGGTCGAAGGTCGAGAGCGTGCGCGAAGCGGGATGCTGCTCCTCATGCTTCATCTCCTGCTCGTCCCGATCGCGGGGATCTTGCACGCCACGGGATCGGCCTACTATCGCGAAACACGCCTCGCAGCGTTGATGGCGGTCACGTTCGCACTGATCGGGCTCGTCGGTGTGCTGCTCTTCACGGTGCTGATCCCGAGAACACGGATCAACGTCCCGCGGATCCTGCAGGACGTGCTCATCGCGGCGGTGTCGACGATCGCCGTGTTCACGCTCGCGACGCACGCAGGGCTGAATCTGTCGGGATTGATCGCGACGTCCGCCGTGTTGACCGCCGTCATCGGTCTCGCTTTTCAAGACACGCTCGGCAACGTCGTCGGTGGGCTCGCCCTTCAGCTCGACGAGTCGGTCGGCGTCGGCGATTGGATCAAGGTGGGCGACGTCACCGGGAAGGTCACCGTGGTGCGCTGGCGCTACACCGCCGTCGAGACGCGCAACTGGGAGACCGTCATTTTGCCGAACAGCTTGCTCGTGAAGGGGCAAGTGTTGGTCCTCGGACGGCGCACGGGGCAGCCGCTCCAACTTCGACGCTGGGTCTACTTCAACGTGGACTATCGATTCGCGCCGAACGAGGTGATCGATGCGGTCCTCGCGGCGCTTCGCGGCGTGCGCATCGACAGGGTCGCCGAAAATCCGACGCCGACCTGTGTGCTCATGGACCTCGATCAGAGCTCGGGAAGGTACGCGGTCCGCTATTGGCTCACCGACCTCGCCATCGACGACCCGACGGACAGCGTCGTGCGCACCCGCGTGTACTACGCGCTGCGGCGCGCCGGCATCCCGCTGTCGCTTCCGGCGCAGCAGGTGTTTTTCACGGCGGACACCGACGAACGCGCGAGTCACCACAAGAACGTCGACCCCGAAAAGTGCGGCGCGGTGCTCGCCCGGGTCGATCTATTCGCGCGCCTCGCCGACGAGGAACGAGCGCAACTCATCGACCATGTGAGCTTTGCCGCGTTCGCACCCGGCGAAATCATCACGCGGCAAGGTGCCGAGGCGCACTGGCTCTACGTGCTCGCCAACGGCCGAGCGACGGTCCGCGTGAAGACGAACGACTCTTCGGAAGCGCAAGTCAACCAGCTCGATGCCGTCGACATTTTCGGCGAAATGAGCCTGCTGACCGGCGAGCCGCGTGCGGCCACCGTAGTGGCCGAAACCGCGGTCGAATGCTACCGACTCGATCGCCAAGCATTCCAGGCTTTACTCAAGCGGAGGCCGGAGCTCGCCGAGCACATGGCGGACGTGCTCTCGACGCGGAGCGTTCAGCTGGCCAAGGTGCGCGAGGGACTCGACCACGACGCGGCACGCGCGCGTCATGGTGCGATGCGGACGGACTTGCTCTACAAGATCCGCGACTTCTTCGGCCTCAGTGATGACCCGCCGAGCGCTGGGCCGAGCTAGGCACGCGCTCCGGCGGTTGCATCGAGTCAAAGTGCCGCGCCGTCGCGCATTGTCGTCACACCGCTCTCAATTGTAGCGGTAGCGCCGGTATCGGCCGCCGCCGATGAGATGCAGGAGCGCGACGAACAGCGCCGCGCCGATGATCGACCAGAGCACCGGGAACGGATGATGATCGACGTCGATCATCAGCAATTCCGGAAGCCTCAGTCGCTGCGCCAGGAACGTCCCGAGGAGCGCTCCGACGAACCCGAGCACGATCGAGACGAAGAATCCGCCGCCAGTGCCGCCGCCCATGGCTCGCCCGAGCGCGCCACAAATTCCGGCAATGACGAGCAGAACCAATAACCCAGTGAGTGTGATCGTCATGTAGGCTGAGCTTTGCAAGACCCAGGCCCACGTATGGAGCGCCGACGGTGGCGCGCGCCCTTCGGTGTCGTGCGCTATTTCGCCACGGGGAGCGCGACGAGCTCGTCGATGTTCGGCTGGAGCACGATCTCGATGCGTCGATTCCTCGAGCGACTCGCCGGCGTGTCGTTCGGGGCGATGGGGTCGAACTCGCCGTAGCCGGCTGCGGAGAGGAGCCCCGGTGGAACGCCGAGCTTCACGAGGTAATGGACGACCTCGACCGCGCGCGCCGTCGACAAGTCCCAGTTCGAGCGAAACCGCGATGACGTGATCGGCACGTTGTCAGTGTCTCCAGCGACTTGAAAACGACGATCGGGGATCGTCTTCAACACGGCTGCCACCTCGGCGAGCGCTTTTTGCCCTTCGGGCTTGAGCAGGGTCTGGCCCGAGTCGAACAGGACGTCGTTTGCGAGCTGAATGACCATGCGACCGTCGCGAAGCGTGATCTTGAGCTGACCCGCGTCGACCATTTTCTGAAACTTCAGGACGAGTTGCTTGAAGAGCGCCGCTCGCGCGTCCGCGGCCGCTTGACCTTTTCTCAGCTCCTCGAGTCGCGTCTTCGCTTCGGTGAGCGCGGCGGAGAGCGAACCCTTTTCGGACAGCAGAGTGTCCGCGTTCTTGCCGAGCCGTTCGAGCTCGACTTTCAGCTCCTGATTGATGGCCGTCGCGTCGTCGAGTTGAGTTTGCAAGTCGTGAAGCGATACCTGGCCCTGCGCGAGATCCTGATCGCGCTTTTCGGCGAGCTCCTGAGCCGCTTTCAGGGCTTCGTTCAACTCGTCGATTTTCTTGTGAGCGTCGGCCGCGTCGGCGGACGCCTGATCGGCTGCGGCGTGGGCGCTCTTGGCGTCGGCGACGGCAGCGTCGTATTTGCCCTTCGGGACGCAGCTCGCCAGGGCGCAAACGGCGATTATCGGCACGTGTCGTTGAAAAAAACCGCTCATGGCGCGCGGACGCTAGCACAGCGCTCGAGGGGCTAGCGCGGCACGCCGCCCGTTGAACATTCACGCCATTTCTGCCGCAGATTCATGCTCGAGCGGCGTTCGCGCGGTTCGGTCGCGGACTCGAAACCGCGTGGGCCGCCAGGCCTTGCGGCCGCTCTCGGACAGTGCCGCCCCGAAGTTGGTGTAGTGACTGCACACTAATCACACATTGTGTAAACCGCGATGCACGGCGCCGCGCTCGGTGTGCACGTCATTGCACGACGAGATCGCTTGTTTATGCGAACATCGATCGCATTTTTCGCGTAGTCTGCGGCGTGTGATTACGGTCGCAAAGGCCGCAATTCCGTCCCTTAGGGCGGCGCGCTTCCTCTCCCCGATTCTGCGCGTCGCTCGGTTCGTCGTCGATTGACCGCTCGAGTGCGTCCGGAGCACGCGGTCGCTCGGTGTCGCGTGAGTCGTCCCGTCGCGGTGTTCACCTGTGGGGTTGGTATTTCCATGAGGCGTCTCTCTTCGGTGTTTCTCTGCTGCTTCGCGTGTTCGTGCTCGAATTCGACGGCGCGACCGGGCGCCTCTTTCGTGGAAGATGCGCCGCGCCAGGCGCTCGCCGCCGGACGCTTCGTCGATGCGCTTCGGTTGTGCGGCGGTGCGGAGGCCGACGCGGGTCCGGGGGCAGATGCGGCCACGTCGATGGTCGGTTCGGCGCCGGATGCCGGCAGCTGTGACGCGCAATGGTGCCGGCTCATCGCGCGCACGATGCTCTGGGTGGACGATTTCAACCAATACCTGCTCCCCGTGTACGGCAACCAGGACCCGTCGACGTTCCAGGTAGACGACGCCATCTTGCCCAAGCTCGTCGACATTTCGAACGAGATGGACGTGATCAGCGCCTCGGTGGATCCGATCCTCGACGCAAAGTGTGAATACGACGCGCCGCACGTTCCGTTCTTGTTCGGCGATTCCGCGGATCCGGTCGTCCTTTCCGACATTCGCGGGACGTGGACGCCGGCGGCGGCCGCCTTCATCGGCGCGAGCGTCGATAGTCTCCGCTATCTGTTTCAGGTCACTCTCGGTCCGGTGCCCGTCCAGCCAGCGCCGCCCGGCCAAACGGCGCCACTGCTGCCGGTTCTGATGCAATCGGTCCACGACCGCATCGCGGCGATGGACGCTTGGGTCCACGCGCACCCCACCACGCCGGACGAGCTGAAAGGCGGATGGAACGACGCCAACGGCGACGGACGCATGGACGAAGGCGATCACCTGCTCATCGACTTGTTCAATCCCGGCACCGATCAGCGGACGTTCGACTATTCCGGCGTCACGCCGGTGGATCACGAGTCGCTACCCGTCGGCGCGTTCACGCCGACGGCCCAGCTTCCCGCTTCGAAGTGCGGCTATCAGAAGTTTCACATCGACACCCTGTTCGACACGAACGTGGGCACGACCGACGGTATGTCGTTCTCGCCGGACGGCACGAAAATCGCGTTTCCCGAGCAAGTGAACGGCACGTACGAGGTGCAGATCGCGAATCTCGACGGCTCGAGTCCGACCTGCATCACCTGCAATCAACCGGTGTCGTGGAACGACGGCGTGCGCTGGCGTCCGAAACATCCGGACACCTTGCTGTTCATCTCCACGCGCGATCATCCGCATTCCACGGGCGGCGCCGGCGGCGGTTTCGGACAAGAGCTCTACGCGATGCGGACCGACGGTTCGCAGCAAACGCGGCTCACCACCAGCGGCGCGTGGGCGACGAACTATCACGCCAATTTTTCGAGCGACGGAGATCGCGTCGTCTGGACGACGACACAGGGGCACACCTGGGACGTCACGGTCGCCGACTTCGTCGATGACGCGAGCGGTTTCCACCTCGCGAACGAAAAGCGACTCACTCACGACACGACCTGGTGGGAGACCCACGACTTTTCGCTCGACGGAACGAAGGTGCTCACCACGAACACGCGCGCCGGCTGGCAATCGGCGGATCTGTACACCGTCGACATCGCGACCGGTGCGCTCACGCGGCTCACCGACGACCCGTCGTGGGACGAGCACGCGCACCTCTCGCCCGACGGACGAAAAATATCGTGGATCAGCGGGCGCTGGCGCCCGGCGAGCGCGCTTCGGCTCACCGACGGCTCGCTCGATGCGACTTACGACTTTTATTGGATCGGGCCGGCGATCTTGCTCAATTTCGTGAATCCGCCCGCGGGGTTTTCGACCGAGCTCACCCTGATGGACGCCGACGGCTCGAACGTGACGCGGCTGACGACCGACGACCAGGTCTGCGCCGACAACCAGTGGAGCCCGGACGCGACGAAGATTCTGTTCCGGCAAACGCCGCAATCCGGCGGCAACGCGCGGCTCCGCTTGCTGTCATTCGACGACTGCAACTGAGCTGCGCTACTTGCGCGCGATCGTGCCGTCGGCGAGCGCGGCGACTGTCAGATCTTCCCCGCCGATGAGTACGCCGTTCACGAACACTTGCGGGAACGTGGCCCAACCGCTCCAGAGCTTGATCGCGAGGCGCTCGCGCCACTTCGACAGGTAGCCGCCGTATCCCAGATAGTGAAACGTGACGCCCGCCGCTTCGAGCGCGCGCCGGACGTTCTTCACGTGCGGATTGCCCACCATTCCCACGACGACGACGGGATGCTCCGCCACTGCGCGTTCGACGTCGCTCACCACCTCGGGGTGGAACGACGCCATTTTTCGAACCGCGGCGTTCGACAGTCGGGAACGATCGAGCGAGGGACGCGACGATTCGGTTTCCATGGGCGCATCTTAGACGTTGCGCTCGGCGAGGCAAAACCCAACGGCCGCGCCCCCGTGGCAGTCTTGTATAAGAGACATTGCGACCCTATAGTGGAATGCGCGCCGGGTGGCGGGTGCTTTGCGCTTGCCATGGCCGGCAGCCGGCTTCACGTTGGCCGGCAAGGAGAGTTCACCATGTCACTTCACATCGGCAGCATTGCCCCCGATTTCGAGCAGGATTCGACCCACGGCCGCATTCATTTCCACGAATGGCTCGGCTCGAGCTGGGG
>DATBBD010000437.1:0-2298 GCA_036271175.1 Polyangiaceae bacterium
CAAGCTCATGCCGCGCAATCTACGTCGCGGCGCCGCCCCGCGCGCGTTACACCGCGTTACTTCGTCTCGATGTGCGCGTGCCCCACTATTCGGATGTGAGCGACCGAAGGAGCTGCGTTATCTCGACTCGCACGGCGTCACTTCCGCCGTGTCCGCCTGGGTAATAGTGAAAGGCCATGTCGAGATGACCCTTCGAAGCATTCCAGGCCTCGAGAGCGCGAACGGGCTCGACCGGCGTGTTCCAGTCGTCCGTACCTTGGAACACGACGAATCGCGCGCTCGGTGCGCGCGCCGCCAATCGCTCGAACATGGCTCGTCCCGACGGGCGCTTCTTGGCATCATCGATGTAGGCGCATGAAATGCCCAGGCGCTCGCGGAGAACGGCCCAGTCACACGACGCGAGCGACCGCCGCAGTCGAGCTCCGTCGGGAGCTACCGTGAGCTGGTGCTCCAGAATGCCGTCGATCGGGTCGAGCGCGAGACCACTCAACACGAACGTGACAATCGATTGGGCTGTTTCGGTATCGTGCTCGAGCAGCGACTCGTAGGTGTAGAGCGCCACCAAAGCGCCTTCGGAATGCGCACGAACGTGAAGCCGCACCGACGGGCCGAGCTTCTCGCGCGCCCACTGAAGCGCATGGGTCGCGCACTCCACGCCGTCACCGACCGTGTAGCGCTCGAGCGTCGCGTAGTCCCTTTGGACTTTCGCAGGATCATCGAACGGTGCGTGAATACCCGGTTTGTCGTACGTCATGTACGCCACGTGGCGCGTCTTCAGGAGGTCTTTGAACGCGGGATGCACGAATGCGTTCGAGAGGATCCCCGAGCCATTGATGACGAGAAACACGTCGCGCACGGGCTCGCTGTCCCAAACCAAATACCCGGAGCAGGCTCGCGTAACAGGCGGGCTTTCGACGGTCGCCAGAGGGCGCTCGATCACATGCTGGTAGCGCGGTGCGCAACCCGAAGCCGCGACACACGTCCCTGCAACGAACACGCTCAGAGCGTGCACGTGACCGACTGGACCGTGTACGCGACGCCTGCGTCCGCGTCGCGTTGGAGCGCGACGACGACGACGCCCGCGGTCGTGAAGACGACACGGGCGAGCTGATCGAGAGGCTGATAGTTGCCCGTCGGGTCCTTCTCGAGCTGCGCGGGCACGGGGGTCGTCCATGTGGTGCCCGTTGCCGTCGCGCCTTGAAGCAGGATGCCCGTCCCCGCCGCGAGGTTGCGCGTCGCGACGACGACGGCGGACGTCGACGGGTCGACGGCCATGACGAGGCTCTCGGCGAGGCCCAAATCGGTCGGCGTGGACCACGTCACGCCTTTGTCGAAGCTGCGGCTCACGAAGGCGTGCGAGGCGCTCGCGACCATCCGAGTCCAGCCGATGGTCACGCGGTCGGCGGAGTCGACGGCCATCACGCGTCGCGCCGCCGACGCGTTGACGACGTTGGGCTGGGCTTCGACGACGACCGGCGCGTCGAAAGTTCCGGCGGTCGCATCGAAGCGAACCGCTTCGACCGAGCTCGGGTGCGAGAACATGTAGAGCGCGTCACCGTTCGAGAGGACGACGTATTGCTCCGACACGATCGCGCCGGCGTCGCTCTGGAGCGTCTGCACCGCGGCGCCCCAACCGCCTCCGTCGTACGCCGCCGCGTGGAACGTCGCCGTCGGGTTGTACCAACCGAGGACGGCTCGTGCTCCGTTCGAGACGAGCCGCGGCTCCGTCGGCAACGCGGAGGCTGCGAGCCCCGTCGACGTCCATCCGCCGTCGGCCCAGCGATCGGCCGCGAACGTGCCGTTGCTCAAGACGTAAGCCGAGAGGGCGCTGCCCGGCCCGGCGCCCGCGACGTCGGTGTCGGAGCTCGTGCCGATGTTGCCGAACGCGGTCGCGGTCGAGAACGACAGCGCGGAGAAATCGAAGACGGCGCGCATCGTCGAGCTCGCCGTCCACTGCTCGAACGCGAGCCCCGCGCCGTCGTCCGCGAAGCGCACGTCTCCGAGCGTCGTGCCGAGATCGATCTCCGCGTTGAACGACGAGCCGTTCCACGCGCGCGCCTTCACGTGCGACTGCGCGTCGCCCGACACCGCCGCGAGTTGAACCCACGTCGCGACGTATTTTGCGCCGAACGCGGCGGCTTCGAGCGAGGGGTTCTCCGTGCCGGTGACGCCCGCGAGCGTGTCGACGCGAACGGGGGCGCTGCACGCGATCGTGATCGTTCCCGAGTCGCCCGCGTCGGTCGCGCCGTCGGTTCCGGTCGTGCCGTCGCTCGGCGGCGCGTCGCTCGCGGTATCGCT
>DATBBD010000438.1:0-2451 GCA_036271175.1 Polyangiaceae bacterium
CACCGCGTCGAGCGCCGCGTCCAACTCGTGTCGATGCCGCCCGTCGAAGTCGATCGCGAGCTGCACGCGCTCGGCGTCGTCGAGGTTCGCGACCGAGATACCGACAAGTGTGACGCCCTTCACGCGCAGCGTCGGCATCGCCTCGTCGAGGAGCTCGCGCGCCGTCGAGAGGATCGTCTCGGTGCTCGCGGTCGCCTGCTCGATCGTCCGCGAACGTGTCGCGCGAGTGAAGTCGTCGAAGCGAAGCCGAAGCACGACGGTGCGGCCGACGCGCCGCGCTTTCCGCATCCGGCGCGTGACGCGGTCGACGAGCGCGGCGAGATCGGCGTCGAGCTCATCTCTCGTCCAGGGCCGGCGCCCTCGAGCACGTTGACTCCCGATCGAGCCACGGCGCTTGCCGGTCGTGACGCGCCGCGGGTCGAGGTTGTGCGCGAGCGCGTACAGGTGACGCGCGGCGGCCCTGCCGACGAGCGTCTCGAGCAGCTCGGGCTCGACCCGCGCCACGTCGGCGACGGTGCGCAGGCCCCACGAGTGGAGCTTCGCGGAGGTGACCGGCCCGACGCCCCAGAGCCGCTCGACCGGCAACGGGTGCAGGAACGCGGTCTCGTTCTCCGGCTCGACGAGGAGGAGGCCGTCCGGCTTCGCGACCGCGGACGCGACCTTGGCCAGGAACTTCGTGCGCGCGATCCCGACGGTGATCGGGAGGCCGACCTCTTGCGTCACTCTCTGTCTCAAGCGCTGGGCCAACTCGAGCGGCGTCCCGAACGCGCGCTCCATCCCGCGCACGTCGAGGAACGCCTCGTCGATCGAGAGACCTTCGACGAGCGGCGTCGTCTCCTCGAAGATACGAAAGACGGCCTTCGATGCGTCGGAGTAGGCATGGAAGCGCGGCGGCACGACCCGCGCGTGCGCGCAAAGGCGCCGCGCCGCCTTGAGCCCCATCGGCGTGTAGACGCCGTACGCCTTCGCTTCGTAGCTGGCCGCGAGCACGACGCCGCCCCCGACGATCGTCGGCTTCCCGCGCAGCTTCGGGTCGTCGCGCTGCTCGACGGACGCGAAGAACGAGTCGAGGTCGGCGTGGAGGATCGTCGCCGCTTGCACGAACATATGTTCCCATAATCGCGCTCAAGTCCGGAACCTCTCGAGCCGAAACAACAGCGATGACTTCCGTTGGACTACCGCTGAGGAAGCTGGCCCACCTGCGGTATCACGCGACGTGCGCCCGGTGTGGGGTCGAGCTCTCCAAGGGCGTCGAAGCCTGGTACGACGACGCAGATAAGAAGGTCGTCTGCCTCGCGTGCGGACCGTCTCAATCGACGAGTGCCTCACAGGAGGCCGGTAGCTCGGCGCGCGCCGAAGGCGAGCGTCGCGAAAGAAGACTCGTCGAACGGGTCCGCCGTCAAGATGGCGACTACGCGGCGGCGGTTGCGGAGCAACTCGCTCATCAGGAGGCCGAAGGAACCTGGTTCAAGGGAGCCGAAGCCGAGCATCGGCTCGCCGCCTACATCGAGCGCGAACTCAAAGACACGGTGATTCCTCTCCACGACCGCCGAAGCCCTGGCCGGAAGACGAACATCGATCTCATCTGGATCGCATCGGGTGGCGTGTGGGTCGTCGACGCAAAGGCGTATGCGGGGAAGCTGGAGCGGCGCGACGATGGCCCGATCTGGAATCGGACACATCGGGTCTTCGTCAACCGGCGTGACCGTTCATCCGTGGCACGAGGGGTTGAGCACCAGCTCGACGCGGTACTCGCCGCGGTTCACCTCGACCCACAGCTCAAGGAAATACCGGTCTATGGAGCCGTTTGCTTCGTCGACACTCAGTGGGAGCGTCTCGATCCGACCTTCTGTATCGGACGAGTCTGGATCACTCATCCGAAAGCGTTGCGGAAAGAGCTTCGACGAACCGGCGAGCTCTCGCGCCAAACGATGGAACACGCGCGGCGCCGGCTCGAGCTGAGTCTTCCCGCGGCCTAAACGGACACGAACTCAGGACAGAAAGTGGCGTGATGCGGCGGCTAGCGGCCCTCGTCTCGATCGCGTTCTACGCGGCGTTCGCCGGCGCCGCGTCTGCGTCCCCACAGCACGCGACAGTCGCGCCGCTCTGCAAGGCGGGTTACTACAAGAACGTCGACGGCAAGTGCGTCCACCGTCCCGCCAAGGACCCGGTCGGCGCCACGGCAAAGTGCCGCGACAACACGTACAGCTATTCGCTGCACGCGTCGGGCACCTGCTCGCACCACGGCGGCGTCGCCCGCTGGATCCACCACCCGTAGGCGCTACTTCGTGACGTGCAGGTTGATCCCAAGCAGGATCAACGGCCACAGCACGATCGCGAGGATCGCCGAGAGAACGCTGCGCCAGCCATGGATGTTGCTCAGGTAGTGGTGCGACGACGCGATCGCCACGCCAATCACTAGGTAGATCAGGCCGATGAGGTTGAAACGGG
>DATBBD010000439.1:0-3434 GCA_036271175.1 Polyangiaceae bacterium
CTAGCCATTTTTTCTAACGAAGAGAAAATTGTCGAGGCACCACACATGATTCGCGCGCCGCGCGAAACCTACGTCGTCGATGCGTCGAGCAAGTCGTTTACAAAGCCTCTGAGCTCTTCGGTGCACAAGAATGGATTACGGTGATCGCGCGTGCATCGCAGTGACTCGTCGCGACTCGTGCGCCGCGCGTGCGTCGCTATCGGTGCAATCGCAGTCGTCGCGTGTCATCGCGATCCGACGAGCAACCCGGCGCGCGATCCGGCACCGAAGCAGCACGTCGCGACGGACGAAGCGAAGCGCTTGCTCGCAGAGCTCGAAGCGCGCGCGAAAAAGATAAAGCACGCGCCGGCCCCGCGTCCGGTCGCGAGTAGCGAAGCCATCGTGGATGAAGTTACGACGCCCGAGACGGCAAAGCCCTCCGTGGAAACGGCGCGCGACGTCGCAGCGTTGCCGTGGATCCTCGACGGAATCGTCGACGTCGCGCCCGCAGGTCCGGCGTCGGCGTCGCCGCTCGGCGTGCTTCTCTATACTAGTGCGGGCGAGCTTCGCATCGCGCGGCTCGGACGACTGTCGCGATCCGCCGTTGCCGTGCAGACGCCGCTCCGCCCGCTTAGCGACGGCTCGGGGCCGTTCCATTACGGGCGAGGTCCGGCGCTCTTTCAGGATCGCGTCTATTGGATCGATCACGGCGAGCTCTTGAGGCGCCGCGTGACAGAAGACGCGATCGGCCCGCTCGAAGTGCTCGCGAAAGACGCGCACGACGGCACGCGTCCCGGTGTGCCGCTCCCTTTACCCGACAAGAAAGGGATGCAGCTCCCGGCAATGGTCGCGTACGTCGTGCGGCCGGCGAAAGATGACGATCCGCTCATCGCCAAGCTGTGGGTCGAAGGCGCGCCGAGCGAGGTGCTCACCGCGGAAGGAAACTCGACGCACAGCGTGTCGCTCGTCGAGACCGACGACGGCGTCGTGGCGCTGTCCGTGCAAGCGCGCATGGCGATGACGCCGGTGCACGCGCGCCGCATTCGATTTCCGAGCGGACACACGCTCCTCGGTGACGACGTCGTCGTGTGGGTCGGCGGGGGCATTCAGCCGCTCACCGAAATGACGGTCTTGCCGAGTCACGGAAACGATCTCTGGGGCTTCATTCCCGAAGAGCGTTCGATCACCGAGTTCGGGATCGCGCGGCTCGACATCACGCAGACGCCGACCATGGACACCAAGACGAACTGGGTGCTCTACCCGAACGGCATCGACCCGGCGCCGGTCGCGGCGGGTCACGTGTGCGGCGAACCGGTCATCGTGTATGCCGAGCCGCAAACGCCGGCGCCCGAATCGGAGCAAGAGCTCGTGATTCGCGCGGTCGAAGACGCCGCCGGGGAGCGCCGCGCGACGCTCGCGCAGGCAAAAGGCTTTGCTGAAGTGTCGATCGCCGAGGTCGAGGGCGGCGCGCTCGTGACCTGGGCGAGCAACGACGCGACCGCGGCGCGAACGGTGCGGTGCAAAAAGCACGCGAAATGAACTAAAGAGGCGTCGACGCCTTTTTCGCGTCGCAGAACGCCGTCGACTCATGCCAACAAAACGAACCCGCACCGCATCCAAGAAGCCGCGCTACACCGCCAAAACGGCGGACCGCCACGTCCTCTACCAGCTCTCGGTGCAAGACGCCGAGACCGAGGCGCGGTTTCTCGACCGCGTGTTTCGGAAGATCACCGGGCGCGTGCCGGCGTCGCTGCGCGAAGACTTCTGCGGCACCGCGCTGCTCTGCGCGGAGTGGGCGAAGAAACGGGACCGCACCGCGGTCGGCATCGATCTCGACAAGAGCGTGCTCGCGTGGGGAACCGAGCACAACTTGAAGCCCATCGGCGAGCCGGGAAACCGCGTGCGCTTGCTCCGCCAGAACGTGCTCGCGCGCGTGCCCGGGCACTTCGACATCACCGTCGCGCTCAACTTCAGCTACTTCATTTTCCAATCGCGCGATTTGCTCCGCGAGTACTTCGCGAGCGTGCATCGGTCGGTCGCCAAGGGCGGTCTCTTCGTGCTCGACGCGTACGGCGGCTACGAAAGCTGGAAACCGGTCGAAGAACCGCGACGGCTTTCGGGCTTCACGTACGTGTGGGATCAGGCCGAGGTGTACCCGATCGAGAATCGCGTCGTGAATCACATCCACTTCGAGTTCCCCAACGGCTCGAAAATGAAGCAGGCGTTCACGTACGATTGGCGCCTCTGGACGCTCCCGGAAATCACCGAGGTGCTCGCCGAAGCCGGCTTTTCCCGCTCCGCCGTCTATTGGGAAAGCGCCGACGCAAAAGGCGAAGGCACCGGCGTGTTCCGCCGAAAAACCGGCGTTGCCCAAGAAGCCGCGTGGATCGTCTACATCATCGCGGAACGGTAGCGCTCGCCCGGAGCGGCGCATTTACGACGCACGCGGCCATGACGCCGACCCGGCGGCTGCGTTGCTCTTCGCCGCTAAAGTCCTAGACTCCGGGCTCGCTCGAATCAGTCGCTGAAGGAGTCTCGCCATGGGTCGTAAGGTGTTCGTCGTCGGCGTCGGAATGACGAAGTTCGAGAAGCCCGGTTCCAAGAACTGGGACTATCCGGACATGGTCAAAGAGGCGGGAACGAAGGCGCTCGCCGACGCGGGCGTGCCGTACTCGGCGATCGGGCAAGCGGTGGTCGGCTATTGCTACGGCGACTCGACGGCGGGCGAGCGGGCCGTGTACGAGCTCGGCGTGACGGGCATTCCCGTCTACAACGTGAACAACAACTGCTCGACGGGTTCGACCGCGCTCTTTCTCGCGAAGCAACTGGTCGAAGGCGGCCTCACCGATTGCGCGCTCGCGCTCGGCTTCGAGAAAATGGAAAAGGGGTCGCTCGGCGCGAAATTCATGGATCGCACGAACCCCATGGACAAGCACATGACGGTGATGATGGGCCTCCGCGAATTCGTCGCGGCGCCGCCCGCGCCGCAGATCTTCGGCAACGCCGGCCGCGAACACATGGAACGCTACGGCACGACGGCCGAGCAGTTCGCGAAGATCGGGTGGAAGAATCACCAGCACTCGGTGAACAATCCGTATTCGCAGTTTCAAGACGCCTACACCCTCGACGAAGTGAAAAGCTCGAAGATGGTTTACGACCCGCTCACGAAGCTGCAGTGCTGTCCGACGAGCGACGGCGCGGGCGCCGCCGTCCTCGCGAGCGAAGACTTCGTGCGCCGTCACGGGCTCGAAAAAACGGCCGTCGAAATCGCCGGAATGGGCATGGCGACCGATTTTCCGAGCACCTTCGACGAAAAGAGCTGCATCAAGCTGGTCGGTTTCGACATGACCAAGAAGGCCGCGGAAAAAGCGTTCACCGAGAGCGGCCTCGGCCCGGAGAACATCGACGTCATCGAGCTCCACGATTGCTTTTCGTGCAACGAGCTCATCACGTAC
>DATBBD010000440.1:0-5981 GCA_036271175.1 Polyangiaceae bacterium
GCTGCACGCTGGTCGGCCATCCGAGCTTCCAGATCTTGCCGATGACGGCGAAGTCCGGCCGCGCCCACGAGGCCCGCCCGAAGACGTCGAAGCGCCGCAGCAAGATGAAGAAGGTGGGAACCAAAAAAACCATGCGTGCGAGGATCGTCGCCCACGCGGCGCCGAGGAGCTCGAGGCGCGGGATCCCGAGCATCCGCGCGATGGGCGGGCCCCAGCCGAACACCGGCGGCGCGTGACCGGGGCCGTACACGAGCAAGACGGCGAGGACGAAGTTCAACACGTTCGCGCCGAGCAGCATGACGATCGGCGTCTTTGCGCTGCCGAGCGCCCGCTGGATCGACGTGAGGTGCAAGAACAGGAAGATGGAGAAACTGCCGCCGAGCATCGTGCGCAGGTAGCTCGTGCCGAGCTCGGCCACGCGCCCTTTCGCGCCGACCACGTCGCGCATGAGCACGTTCGAAAAGCCGAGCGCGACGATTCCGAACACGGCGGACAGCGCGAGGATGAAGAGCAGCGACTGGAACGCGACGCGCTTGACGCCTTCGCCGTCGCGCTCGCCGACGCGCCGGCTCAACATCGTGCCCGTCGCGATCGAGAGCCCGTAGCTCAAGATCGTCCCCATCGCCGAAACTTGATCGGAGATGCCGATCGCGCCGAGCGCCGCGTCGGCGACGCCATGCTCGAGGCGGCCCAAAATGTAGGCGTCGACGAGATTGAACGTCGTTTGCAGCCCCATTCCGATGGCGAGCGGCGCGCCGAAGCGCAGCACCGACAGCGCGAGCGGACCTTTCAAGATCCGGTCGGACGGGTCCTTCGGCGAGACCGCCGTTTCGGCGCCCGTCTCCACGGACACGCTCATCGACGAATCGTCACGCGGGATCGCGCGCTCGCTCGAAGCAGTCGTTGGGGACGTCGCGTTTCCGTCGCGAGAGCGCGGTCGCCTTGACGAACCGCGCCGTCACGGGGTCGTGATACCCGCTCACCGACTCGAGCTCGGGGTTGCCGTGGGCGTCGAAGTGGAATTTCGACACGCGCGCCATCAACAGCTCGCGCACGTATTTCCCGACCATCGACGCGAGCATGACCAAGGGGTCGCGAGCGTCCGCATCGCGCACGAAGCGCACCTCGCCGAGACCGGGAAAATGATACGCGCTCGACTTCCTGCCGCTCTCGAGGACCGCGTGCAGGCGATCGGAGAGCGGCCCGAAGAAGCTCGAGTAGTCGTTCATACCGCCGACCTTGCCGCACACCGCGAGCACGTCCGAGCCGGCGATCTGCCGGAGCTCGAGCACCAGGTGCTCCATGCAGTGGAGGTCGGAGACGAAGCGATTGTGTCCGATCGCGCGCCCGTCGTTCAAACGCTTCGTGCAGAGGATGCGCGTCCGCACCGCCTGGACCTCGACGCCGCGCGACGCCCAGTTCTCGAGGTGCTTCCGGAGGCGAAGCACGTCGGTGTGCTCGGCGACGAATCGCTCGTCCTTCGCCGACCAGCACTGCGACTCGACGTGCGACGGGCAATACTGCCGGAGCACCGGCGCCGCTTCCGACGAGAAGCGTTCGAACAGCTCCGCCGGCGATTGGGCTTCGTCGCCGACGATCGCCCGGGCCCACGCTTCGCCGAGAGCGACGTCGCCGTGCGAGACGAGATCCTTCGAATCGCCGAGGTCCGCGCGCAGCCGTTTCGGGAGCGCGCGCCCGAGCACTTTTCGCTCGCCGTCTTCGGTCGTCCGCGCGAGCACCGCGGTCACCACGAGGGGACCGAGCTGCGCTCCGAGACCGTTCTCGTCCGCGCCTATGCGGTAGCGGTGACTCACGCGCGCGCACATTAACACCGCCCCACCCCGCCCGGCGCTCCCTCTACGAAGTTTTGGGGGGGCAAGCCCGCGCCCACACAATCCCGCCAATCGACTGTAGTTTTCGCTTGCCGGGGCTAGCTCTCGACCCCGGGCGGATTCGTGTTACTCCCAGAGTCTCCATGCCGCCGGCCGCCAAGCGCGTGATGATCGTCGAGGACGACGAAGCCATTGCCGACGTATTGAACCGAACCCTCGGACGGTTCTACGACGTCAAGGTCATCAACGACGGCGGTCGCGCCGTCCAGTCCGCGCTCGACCTGCGCCCGGACGTGATCTTGCTCGACGTAAGTTTGCCGAACAAGGACGGCTTCGCCATCGCGCAAGCGATGAAGGGCTCCGCGATCCTCAGCAAGATTCCGATCATCTTCCTGACCGCGCACGACCGTAGCCTCGACGTCGTTCGCGGCATTCAATCGGGCGCGAAGCACTACATCACGAAGCCGTTCAAGATCGACGACGTGCTTCAAAAAGTAAAAAAGCTGGCGCCGCTCTGATCTCAGTCCGGTCTTCGGTGCGGCCGGCACGCAGGGGCCCATGACACGATTGGTCGTCCTCGACGGCTCGCTCCGACCGAACTCGGGCAACACCGCACGCGCGCTCGCGCGATGCACGGCGGCGTTCGACGGGTCGGTCGACGTCGACCGAATCGCGCTCGCCGACTACGGCGGCTCGATCTCGGAGATGGCCGCCCGTCTTCGCGCCGCCGACGGATTGCTCGTCGGTACCGGGACTTATTGGGGATCGTGGGGGTCGCCGCTCCAGCGATTTCTCGAAGTGATGACGGCGTACGAAGCGACCGACGTGTTTCTCGGTAAACCCGCGAGCACGGTCGTCACCATGGACTCGACCGGCGGCAGCGAGGTCGCGATGCGTCTCTCCGCGACGTTCGGATGCCTCGGTTGCGCGACGCCGCCGTTCGGGTGGATGGCGCTGTCTCGAATCGGCGCGGAGCTCGGCGAACGCGACCCCCGCACGACGCGCGACGTCTGGTCGCCCGACGATCTCGCGGTGCTCGCCGAAAATCTGCTCGTCGCGGCCCGCGCGGCGCGCCCTTCGTTTCGCGCGTGGTCCGTCGAGCACGCCCCAGTGACCGACGGACCCTGGCCCGAGGCACTTCGATCCCCGCCGGCCGCTCCCGATTTCCTTTGAGCGCTCATTTTCGCCCGCGGCGAGAGTTCGAGGTTCGATTTCGAATATCGTCGTCGTCGACGGACGAAGTGGGCGCGCGGTCGCGACTCCTCGTTTCGCGAGCGCCGCAAAGGGCCTGATTTAGGCCGTTTCGAGGCGTTCCGAAAACCGCTCGACACACGGCTCGCCGACGCCGGAGCGCCCGTCGCCCCTCGGGGGTCGCATGGTCATGCGATGGCCCTCGGCGTCGAATGACGAGACCCTCATGTCGAAAGGAACTTCGATGATGGGGCGGAACGCTTTGAGAACGGGTTTAGCGGAACGGTTCGGTGTCCAGGAGTCGGAGTTCCATCGCGGCGATGACGGCCTCGACCTTGGTGCTCGCTCCGAGTCGGTCGTAGATCGTTCGCACGTGGGTGCGCACGGTGTTCACGCTGAGGTTCAGCGCGCGCGCGATGTCCTCGTAACTGTGCCCGCCAGCGAGCAGCTTCAGGATTTCTCGCTGCCGGCTGGTGATGAAGTCGGGACCGGCGGGCTCGCCGAGCTTCACGGCTCGCATGTTTCCCGAGCTTCGGCGCGCTCGTCCGAGGACAAGGCGCGACACGGAGTAGGACATGGGGACTCCACCACGCAGGAGCTCACGGATCGAGTCCGCCAGCCGCGCGGCGTCGGTGGTGAACAGGTATCCGCCGATCCCCGTCTTGATCATGTCGGTGACGGGACGTTCGGACGCGGGCTGGGAGAGCACCAGAATCGGTCCGACCATGGCTCGAACGAGCGCGCCGATATCGGCGGCGTAGCGAGCGGTGGGTTGCTCGAGGGCGACGACGACCGCGTCGGCGGCGGCTTTGGAGAGCGCGTTGCGCACGCGGGCGAGATCGTCGATGACTCGAATTTCGAGCGTGCCGTCGCGGGCCAGGATTTGCTCCCCGGCTCCGCCGTCCAAGCTTACGAGAAGCACGACGGGCTTCGGCCGCTCCTTCGAAATCAAGACACAGTCTCCAGGGCTGGGCGACGGGTTAAAGCCGCTTCCCCCAACGGGTTTTCGAGCCTACGCCGATCCGCCAGCCGCTCACAAGCGCTCATGACGTGCTTCGAGCTCGACACCAACCGTCGTCCCGAAGCGTTTCGGATCCACCGTCTACGACGCCTGCCGGGAGTCGAACTTTGGTCCATCAAGGACGCCCAATCGCGATGCATCCTGTCGGACGCGTTCACGGCTTGCCTCGTGCTGGGTGGCATTGACCGCGCATTAGGCACTTGCTTCTTGCGGGGCGAACGCTCGTTCGGCGCGGGCGACGTCATGTTGACGGAGCCCGGCGAGATTCAGCAGATTTCGTCCGCGAGCGAACCCGTCGCACTCTTCATGATTCGCTGGGAGACGTCGGTCTTGCAGCGGGTCGCCAATGACCTCGGGGCCACCGGGCCACTCCGTTTCAAGGATTCGATGCTCGAGCCGGGGCCGCATTCCGAAGCGATGGCTCGATTGAACACGCTGTTGACCGACGGGGCCGAGCCCGATGTCGTGGAGGCCGCTTACGTGGAAGCGACGGCTTGCATCGTCGAACGTGCGCTTCGTTCGGATGCCGGGCAGCGTGCTCGCGCGACGCACGCCGGCGTGCGCCGCGTCATCGAACGCCTGCGGACCGATTTCGACGGAACGGAGCCGCTCGGCGAATTTGCCAAAGAGGCGCGACTCTCGAAGTTTCATTTCGCTCGCTGCTTCCGGCAAGCGACCGGCGTCGCGCCGCTCCGGTATCGAAAGCTGCTCCGCCTGCTGTCGGCAAAGCGGCGGCTCGAAGGAGGCATGACCGTCGTTCAGACCGCCGAAGAATCGGGCTTCGCGGATGCGTCGCACTTGAATCGTTCATTTCGCGAGTGGTTGGGCGTGACGCCCTGGGCGTGGGGAAGCGCGTGGCGCGCGAGCGACCCGTGGCCGACGGCGCGACCACAAACCATCCCCCCGCCGGGGATCTGAACGATCGCGCCCACGCCTTCGACCAACGGGTCGCGCGCATCGGGTGCGCAGGGCCGCGCCTACAAGCGCTTGTCGAACGGATCCCACGCCGAGGCCGAAGCCGGTGCGCTTCGCTCCGTTGCACTCGGTGGGGTCCGAAAAGCGGGCTTCTTGAGTTCCTCGCTCGTCCCCAGAACCGGAATGCTCGGTCGAGGCTTCGTTCGCGGCGACGATGGAGCGGTCATCGAATGGGGGGCACCGAGTGCGGCGCGCGTCGTCGGAGTCGAAGGCCGCGGCGCGTCCGAAGCGTGCACCGATGCACTCGGTGCAGCGGATCCGGTGTCGGCCGCCGGGGACGACGTCTCTGGTGCGGCAGTCGGTTCCAACGCCGGAGACGGCCGGGTCGTCATCGCCGATGTGACCTCGGCTCGGGTCGCTTCGCCGTTTCGTTCATTCTCTCCTCGAAGGTGCAGACGCGGGTGTAGAGGCGGGTGCAGAGTCGCGCGAAGAGAACCCAAAGCGACGAGCACGAGGACGCCAGTAATCGCGGCGAAGGTCCGCCGATGCGAGTGCGACTTCCGCGCCGGTCGCGGCGCGGAGCTGCTGAGCAGGGTGCGCGTATAAGGTTCGGGCGGTCTCTGCGAATGGCCGCCTCGAAGATCGGCGCGCGTTTGCCGGAGCGCTTCCTGCATTGCTCGCGGATCCGGCCAGCGTTCGGATTTTTCGTAAGCGAGGGCGCGATCGACGAGCGCGGTGACGCGGGGATCGACCGACGGAAGAACCGCTTCGAGTGAACGCGCCCGCGCCGTGACGGCGAGGGCGACCGATTCGTTCAACGTGCGCGCGTCGTGAACGAGCTCGCCGCTCAGCAAGTTGAACATCGTCGCGCCGATCGCAAAGACGTCGGTTCGCCCGTCGACGTCGTCCCAGGTGCCGCGCGCCTGCTCGGGCGCCATGAACGCCGGCGTTCCGAGCACCACGCCATCAGCGGTGGTCGACCAACCTCGCCGCGCCTCCTTGTGAACACGCGCGATCCCGAA
>DATBBD010000441.1:0-2755 GCA_036271175.1 Polyangiaceae bacterium
GGCCGCGAAGTGCAGCCCGAGCCAGTTCTTCTTGAACGGCGAGCTCGCGTTTTCCATGTCGCACGTGCCGTTCGTGCACGCCGCGCCGCTCGGGCAATCGGCCGCCGTTTCGCAGCTCGGCGCGCTCTGGCAGGTGTGCGCGCCGGAATCGTTCGGCAGACAGAACAGGCTCGAGTCGCAATCCGACGTCGAGTCGCACGTCGTGCCGACCCCCTTCGCGCTCTTTTTCGTGCCGGGGCACGCCGGCGTGCCGATCATGTCTTCGGGGCACGCGCTCGCGTCCATGCACTTGGCCGGAGCGGGCTGGCCCGGATAGCTCGGCGGCTCCGCGTCGGTGCGCCCGACGATCTGGATCTCGGAAGCCTGCTTCTTACTTCCGAAGCTATCGAGCTCTTCGCCGTCCTTGTCCTTTGCCTGGACGTAGAACTTGAGCTTGCCGTTCACGCCGGTGTCGGCGCAGGGAATCTCCCCCTGCCAGTATTCGCCCTTCTTCGTCATCGTGACCTGTTGCCAGGTCTCGCCGCCGAACGGCATGTAGCGGAGCGTGACTTTGACCGCTGGCTCGTCCGTGGTGCACGCGACGGGGATCGGTCGCTGCGCTTCGACCTCCTTCACGTTCGGCGTGCACTCCATGTTTCCGGGAACCGCGCCGCCCGCGGCCGCGGGGGCGTCGGTAGCCGGTGCTGCCTTGGTCGCCGCAGCCGGCGCGGGTGCCCCGGTCGCCGCCGCGAACGCTTGGTGCGTCTGTGGAGTCGCGAGGGCGTCGTCGAGTTTCACGCTCGGGTCGAGCGCGACCGCTTGCGAGAACGCCTCTTGAGCGCCGCCGAGATCTTGTTTGCCGCTTCCGCGAACGATGCCGATGTACATCCACGCGCGGCCTTTGACCTGCGGGCTGCATCGATCTTCGCAAGCGTCGATCACTCCCTTGAGCAGCGCTTCGGCTTTGTCGAACTGCGTCGCCAAGTAGAGGTTGTTGATCGCCTCGTCGATTTTCTTCGTCGCCGCGGCGTCGCGCGGCGCGGCGAAACCGGTCGGGGCGCCGAGGACCATCGCGGCCACGAGCAGGGCAAAAAATGCAGGTCTGCGATACACGGCTCGAGTTCTCCGATTCAAACTTTACAGCTAGGTTGTTCGCGAAATCCGGTGCCCCGCCGGCTCGCTCGCGGTGCACCTGAGAAAATTTACTTCGACGTCGACGGGCAGCCCTCTTTGGCGACCTCGGTGCGTACGAACTGCACGCGACGATTGAGCGCGCGATTCTGATCGGTGTCGTTCGGAACGAGTGGACGGTCGAAGCCGTAGCCGTGCGACGTGAGGCGACTCGCCGTGACGCCGTGCTTCAAGAGGTACGCCTTCACCGCCGCCGAGCGCTGTTCGCTCAGGTGCTTGTTGTAGACGGCGCCGCCCTTGTTGTCGGTGTGCCCCTGCACCTCGATCTGAATCTCGGGCATCTTGTTGAGCACGTCGACGACGGCGTCGAGGACCGGGAAGCTCTCGGGTCGGATCTTCGCCTTGTTGAACTCGAAGTGGATCTGCTGAGTGATCTTCACTTCGCAGTCGGTGACGATCGCGAGCGCGTTCGTCGGGCAACCGAGCGGCTCTTCGGTGGCCGAGCCCGGCTCGTTCGGACACTGATCTTTCAAGTCGGGAACGGTGTCGTGGTCGTTGTCGAGGTCGGGGCAGCCGTCCTCGTCCTCGAACCCGTCCGGATCCTCGGGATCGTTCGGGCACTTGTCGACAGCGTCTGGGATGCCGTCGAGATCGTTGTCGAGGTCGGGGCAGCCGTCCTGGTCGAGATACCCGTCCGCGTCTTCCGGTTCGAGGACGCATTGGTCGACGGAATCGGGAATGCCGTCGCCGTCCGCGTCGGGATCGTCGGGGCAGCCGTCTTCGTCTTGGAACCCGTTGAAGTTCTCGGGTTGGTCAGGGCATTTGTCCGAATCGTCGGGGTAGCCGTCTCCGTCGCGGTCGCCGTTTTCGACGAACTGCCGCTCGGCGCAGTATTGCGGAGGCGAGAGCAACGTCGCGGCGTTTGCGTTCGATTCGGCGAGCCAGAGGTGTTGCTTCGCCTTCGACGCATAACCCTGCGCGAGCTCGATCTCGGCGAACTGCAAATGGCTCTTGGCGATTGCGAGCTCACGCGGTGCGCACCGGATCGCGCCGTTGCGCTCGGCCTGATCGGCGATCTTTTCGAGGCCCTCGATGCGGCCGTGAAGCGCGGGCGCCTCGGCGCAACCGATCGAAGCGGCGAGCGCACTCCCTGCGAGCGCAGCCAGCGCGCCCCATCGTGCGCCGTTCATCGGCCTGCTCCGCGCTCGGCTTGCTTGCTGAGTCGAATCGCCTTGGCCGCGTACGTTTCACTCTCTTCGGCGAGATTGATCGCATCGCCGTAGTCGGCGTCGGCGGCTTGTCGCTCGGCCTCCTCGTAGTGTTCCTTCGCGTAGTAGTATTCGAAGGGAGCGAGCTTTTCCGCGCCGAGCTCCCGCGCTTCGGCGAGTTGGTTCGACGCAGAGTTCGCTTTGATCGCGTAGATGCCGTTGCCGCACGCGACGCCGAATAGCGCGGTCGATCCGCCCAGAGCCAATCGGAGGATGTGCGCCGAACGCCGGAAAAACCGCGGGCTTTGCTGCATCATCAACTTCCGTTCGTTTCGGGACGCTATCAATCCCACGAACGAGGCGTCAACAGCCGACTATCTCTTCTCGCGCAGTGAAATCACGTTGCGGTCGCGCCTGGACATTTCGGCCACCGCTTG
>DATBBD010000442.1:0-1647 GCA_036271175.1 Polyangiaceae bacterium
GACACGGAGGTGCTCGAGCCGGCGAATTTCAACGCGCCGGGGCAAATCGTGATCGCCGGGCACACCGGCGCGGTGAAGCGCGCGAGCGAGCTCGCGGGCAGCAGGAAAATGAAGGCGATTTTGCTCAACGTGAGCGCTCCCTTTCATTCGCCGTTGATGGGCAAAGCGGCCGCCGCAGTGGAAGCGGCGCTCGCGAAAGTGCGCATCTCGCCGCTAGCTTTTCCGGTCGTCTCGAACGTCGACGGCACGCCGAACGGCCGCGCGGATGAGGTCGCGTCGCTCTTGGTGCGGCAAATGGACGGCGCCGTCCTGTGGGAGCAATCGATTCGGTTTCTCGCCGACGCGGGCGTCACCCGCGCGCTCGAGCTCGGTCCCGGCAAAGTCCTCGCCGGCCTGGTGAAGAAGATCGACAAGCGAATCGCCGTGCACGGCATCGCCGACCCCGACGGCGTCGCCGGGGCTCCCGCATTCCTTGGGTAATCGAGACGAGAACGGGGGCGGCCCAAGCCGACCCGCGTCCCGTCCCCCTCGCCTCGCACAACTTTCCGCTTCAGTTCGCCGCCAGCATGCTAAACACGCCCGCGAACGAGTGGGCTTGCACTCCCGCACGTCCTGAGATTCCGTGTTCGACTTGACCGAAAAGGTGGCGATAGTGACCGGCGGCTCGCGTGGCATCGGTCGCGCAACCGCCGAGACGCTCGCGAAGGCCGGCGCTCGCGTCGTGCTCACCTACGTGAGCGGCGAGGAAGCCGCCGCAGACGCGGTTCGGGCGATCACCGGGCGCGGCGGGAACGCCGAAGCGGTGAAGCTCGACATGGCCGACTCTGCCACGTCGGAGCGCATCGTCGGAGAGACGGCCAAGCGCCTCGGGCGGCTCGACGTGCTCGTGTTGAACGCCGGCATTTCGGTCGACAATCTGGTGCTTCGTCTGAAGGACGAAGATCTCGACAAGGTCCTCGGCGTCAACGTGAAGGGCGCCGTCGCTTGCGCGCGCGCCGCCATCAAGACGATGATGCGGGCGAAGACCGGGCGCATCATTTTCATGTCGAGCGTCGTCGGAGAAATGGGCAACGCCGGACAAACCGCGTACGCGGCGTCCAAGGCGGCGCTCCTCGGCATCACCAAGTCGCTCGCCCGCGAGTACGCCTCGCGGGCCATCACCGTGAACGCCATCTCGCCGGGGTACATCTCGACGGACATGACGCACGCGCTCACCCCCGAACAACGCGAAGCCATGCTCTCGGGCGTTCCCCTCGGCGTTGCCGGCACCCCCGACGACGTCGCGGCGGCGGCTCTTTTCCTAGCCTCGGACGAGGCTCGGTACATCACAGGTCAGGTCATCCGCGTAAACGGCGGTATGTATATGTAATCACTAAGAGTTTCCCAAGATCTGGAAAACTCTTACTATTGGGTCGTCTCCGTTGTACGAGGCGAGCCCCTGGAGGCAACATGGCGGAAGGGCGCGACATCACGGCCGAGGTCAAGAAGATCATCAAAGAGCAGCTCGACGTCGACGAGGCCGACATCAAGCCCGAGTCGACCTTCATCGACGACCTCGGTGCAGACTCGCTCGGTCTCGTGGAGCTCGTGTTGGCCTTCGAGGAAGCCTTCGAGATCGACATCCCCGATGAAGACACGGAACAGATC
>DATBBD010000443.1:0-8061 GCA_036271175.1 Polyangiaceae bacterium
AGACTCGGCGCGTTGCCCGTCGAAAAGCCCGACAAGAGAAGGCGGTGGTGCGGCGTGAGCGCCTCGTCGATCTGGAAAAAGACGCGGTCGCCTTCGAGGCTCGCCTTCACCTGCGACCACGGCACCACGAGTCGGGTCCCCGACGTCACCGCGGCGGGCGCGTACCCCTCCTGAAATGCGCCGACCCCTTGGTGCACGATGACCAGGCCCTCCGAGGTGCATTCGACCTCGACGGGGCCGACCGCGTTACTGCGGTCGCTCGGGATCGCGACGGCGCGCGTTCTCATCGGGCGGCATCGTAGTCAAAAACGCCGCCCCGGGGCGGAGCGGACGCCGACCCGGGGCGACGGGGCTACCGCCCAGGCTTCAGGAGAGCCGAAACCATTGGACCGCGTCCGCGTTTCGGGCGCGTTCCGTCGGCGCGTCGCCTAGAACAGCCGGGTTTGCTTCGGGCTGTCGGCGTACGGCAAGCCCAGGTGATCGTACGCTTTCTTGTTCGCGACGCGCCCGCGCGGCGTGCGTCCGAGAAACCCTTGCTGGAGCAAATAGGGCTCGTAGACGTCCTCGATCGTATCGCGTGGCTCGGCGAGTGCCGCGGCGAGCGTTTCGACCCCGACGGGACCTCCCTGATAGTGGTCGATGAGCACGCGAAGGAGCCGCCGGTCCATGTCGTCGAGGCCGCCCGCGTCGATTTCGAGCCGCTCGCACGTAATGCCGACGATCGCCGAGTCGATCACGCCGGTACCTTGTACTTCGGCGAAGTCGCGCACGCGGCGAAGGAGCCGATTCGCGACGCGCGGCGTCCCGCGTGAACGTTCGGCGAGCGCGTGCGCGCCGGCGGGGTCGCAGGGGATCCCGAGGAGCTTCGCGTTTCTCATCACGATACGCTCGAGGTCGGCGACCGGGTAAAAGTCGAGCCGGAGCGTGACACCGAAGCGCTCGTGCATCGGCTCGGTGAGGAGGCCGGCACGCGTCGTCGCGCCGATGAGCGTGAACGGCTTCACGTCGATGCGGATGCTCTCGGCGTACGGGCCGTCGCCGGTAACGACGTCGATGCGAAAGTCTTCGATCGCCGGATAGAGCGTCTCTTCGACGGGCGCGCTCAGCCGATGGATCTCGTCGATGAACAGAATGTCGTTTCGGCCGAGCCGCGTCAGGGTCGACGTGAGCGCGCCTTTGTGTTCCACCGCGGGCCCGCTGGTGACGAACAATTGGACGCCCATCTCGTGCGCGAGAATGTGCGCGAGCGTCGTTTTTCCGAGCCCCGGCGGGCCACTCAGCAAAATGTGATCGAGCGGTTCGCCGCGCTTCCGCGCCGCCTCCACGTACACGCGGAGGTTTTCCTTGTGCTTCTGCTGCCCCACGAAGTCGTCGAGCGTCGTCGGTCGAAAGAGCCGATCGAATCGATCATCGTCGCCGCCCGTTTTCGTCTCGACGACGCGCGCCGGATCGGCGCTTTCCGGGACCGACGCACTCTGCTTTTTCTTTGCAGCCATGGAATGACGCCGAACATTACATCAGTAAGCGCCTCGCCGAATCAGATCCGCACCAAAAAACCTGCTGAAGGAGCATGGGCGGCCCCGCGCCCGCCATGTCCAAAAAACTGGGTGAGCGTGCGATGCGGCGAAAAACGGCGGGTAAGGGAACGACGCGGCCTGGTCGATGACGAGCTCCGCGGTTGACTCGTTGCTGCGCGACTCTAAGGTTCCGTCATGTCGCTCTTCGATACCGTCGCGTCGTTTTTCCCGCGTGCGCTCCGTGGCGCCGCGCTCGCGGTGTTCAGCGCGCTCGCGCTGCCGGCGTGCGCCGCGACGCAACGCCCCGACGGTGGACAGGGAATGCTCTCGGTTGGTTCCGCGGCTCCGGATTTTGCCGCGAAAGACGCGACGGGGAAGGCCGTGCGCCTCTCCGACGCCGCGGGGAGCCCGCGCGTCGTCTATTTTTATCCGAAGGACGAGACGCCGGGCTGCACCAAGGAGGCCTGCGCGTTCCGCGATGCGTTCGACCAGTACAAGACGCGCGGCGTCGTCGTGTTCGGCGTGTCGCGCGACACCGAAGCGAGCCACGACGAGTTCCGTAAGAATCACTCGCTCCCGTTTTCGCTCGCGGCCGATCCGGACGGCACCATCATGCGCGCGTACGGCGTCCCCGACATCATGGGCCACGTCGGTATCGCGTCTCGCGTGACGTTCCTGGTCTCCAAGGACGGGCACATTAGCTACGTGTGGAAGAACGTCGACCCCGCGATCCATGCCGCGGAAGTGCTCGCCAAGGTGCAGTGAACGAGCGCGGGCAATCGCCCGCCGTCACCGAATCGACGACGTCGCGCCACGGTGTCGACCGCGTCCGGTCATCCATTCGCCCGCGGATCCTTGCCGAGCGGTCACGCGCGCTCCCGCGGACCGTCACCGATGACGACGATCTTCGTCGAGCATGAGGAATCCATTCGGGGCTCTCTCGCTCGCGCTCGCGGCCCTGTTCGCCGTGACGCTGTCCGGCGCCTGCACCGAGGCCGATCGCGCGCGACCCGAAGTGCCGAGCCTCGCCGCGAACGTCGCCAGTACCGAACCCACCGCGACCAGAGCGCCGAGTGAACCCGCGCGCTCGGTCGTGCTCGTCGCGATCGACGGCGTTCGCTATCAAGAAGTATTTCTCGGCGTCGATCCGGAGCTCGCCGAGCGGTATCAAGTGCCCGTCGAAGAGCGCCTGGACGCGGCACACCTCGTACCCAATCTGCATCGTCTCATGACAGTGGAGGGGGCCGCGGTCGGCGCGCCCGGCGCGGGGTCGCCGATGGAGTCTTCCGGACCGAACTTCGTCTCGCTTCCCGGCTATATGGAGATGCTCACCGGGCGTCCCGACTCGGGTTGCACTGACAATGACTGCGGACGCGTGCCGTTTCCGACCATCGCCGACGACGTCGCGTGGAACCGCCTCGGCACGGCAGCGGTGATCGCGTCGTGGACGGGGATCGGCCGCGCGGCGAGCGCGTACGCGAGCGGCGCCGTCGTGTCCGTCGGACGCCATGACGGCGTGGGACGCGATGCGTTCGCGAGCGACCCCGAAGTCGCGCGCCGCTTGCACGACGCCGAAGCCGTGCAGCCGTTCCCCGGGAACGGCGACTATCGCCCGGACCGGTTCACCGCCGAGCTCGCCGTCTCGTATTTCGAGCGACAGCGTCCGGGCTTTCTCTTCGTCGGCCTCGGCGACACCGACGAGTACGGACATCAGAGCGCGTACCGCGCCTACCTGCGCGCGCTTCAAGACGCCGATCGCACGATCGGCACGCTGTACGACATCGTCGCGCGCCGGAACGACGCGGGCATGCCCTCGACGCTCTTCGTGACGACCGATCACGGTCGCGCCGACACGTTCACATCGCACGGTTCCGAATATCCGGAGTCGTCGCGCGTGTTCCTCATCGCAGCCGGCGCGGGCATTCGCTCGCGCGGCATCGTGCCGTCGGAGGTGCCGCGGAAGCTCTCCGACGTGAGCCAGACGATCCGCGCCGTGGTCGGATTGCCGCTCATCGTCGCGCCCACGCCGGGACACGTCCTGACCGAGCTATTGTCACCGACGTAACCGTCGTCCGGGTGCGCCGGAACCAAATCCGCACCAACAAAAATACTCGGTAACGGCTGCAAAGAGCCGGTCTTCCGCCGATTCGGCTGGTGTCAGTTCTGCCGCCTCCCCCCGATGGCGTTCGTCGGATAGGAATTGAGCTCAGACGCTTCGGCGTGCACGAGCTCCCATGAACGTCCGCATTCTCATCGACGGCATCGTCCGCCAAACGACGGTGCTCATCGCCCAGCTCGCCACCTCCGGCGGTCTTCGCGCCCCGCTCGCCCACGTCGCCGGACAGGTTTTTCTCGAGCTCGCGAAGGAGCTCGAGAGTCAGGGGGTGACGAAGAAGGTCACCGCAGACATGTTCGGCATGGCGCTCCGCACGTATCAGCGGCGGACGCAACGCCTGAGCCAGAGCGTGACCGACCGCGGTCGTTCCCTGTGGGAAGCGCTGCTCGACTACATCGAACGCGAAGGCCCGGTCACCCGCGAAGAGGTGCTCCGTCGCTTCCGTCACGACGACGAAGCGTCGCTTCGCGGCGTGCTCCGCGATCTCACCGAGAGCGGCGTCGCGTTCTCGTCGGGCAGCGGCACGAACGCCGTCTATCGACTCGCGACGACGGACGAACTCGGCAAGATCCAGCGCGGCTCCGAGGGTCTCGGACTCGAAGCGCTGGTCTGGAGCGTCGTGTTTCGCGAAGGCCCGGTCACGAGCGAACGCCTCGCGTCGCTGTCCGGCATCTCCACTGCCGATCACGAGCCGGTGCTCGCCGCGCTCGTCGCGTCCGGCAGAGTCGAGCGCATCGAAACCGGCGACGCGGTCGAGTATTTCTCCCGCGAGCTCGTCCTCGGTCTCGAAGATCCGGTGGGGTGGGAAGCCTCCGTGCTCGATCACTTCTCGGCGCTCGTGAAAACCATCGCACTCAAGCTGTCGATCGATCAAAAGGCGACGCACGCCGACGAGACGGGCGGCAGCACCTATCACCTCACGCTATTTCGCGGGCACCCGATGGAGCAAGAGGCTCTCGGAGAGCTCCGGCGTTTTCGCCAGCGCATGAGCGCGCTTCGCGAACGCATCGATCGTTACAACACCGAGCACGGACTGCCGGCTCGCACGCTTCGGGTGGATGCTTATTTCGGTCAACGGGTGGTGGAAGAGGAAGGTGAGGAACATGTCTCAGACGATTTTTAACGAGCTTAGCTATTCAATCATTGCTCTCTCGCTCGGGCTCGCATTCGGGTGCTCGAGCTCGTCACCGAACTCGAGTGGGTCGGAGCCCGCTTCGAGCGACACCGGTGGAACGCCCAGCGTCGGAACCGGTGGCATGCCCGACGTCGGCACGGGCGGCACGCCACACGTTGGAACGGGCGGCGCACCCAGCGCCGGCACCGGAGGGACGCCTGCCGGAACGGGCGGCGCGGGCCCCGGCACCGGCGGCGCGGAGTCGCTCCTCTGCAAGACCATCAACGACGACTCCGGCGATACCGACGCCTCGACGATCGCGTCGATTCTCGGCGACGCCGCCGCGTCGTGCGACATCGAGCCGTCGAGCTACGATCGGAGTTGCAAGGTAGATTCGGACTGCACGGCGGTTGGCTTCGGTAATCTTTGCGAAGTGCCGTGCGGCGTCCAATGCTTGAACTCGGCGATCAACGTCAATTCACTGGCAAAATACCAGGCCGACTACGCGAAGAACCCGGCGGCCGCTTGCGGGCCGTTTTTTTGCGGGTGCGGCGCGGAGGGCTTGCCGACGTGCGTGAAGGGCGTGTGTCAGCTCCCCTTTGATGTGCTTACCTCCGACGCAGGCAGCGCACCGAGCGCGAACGACGGCGGATCTGACCACCGGTAGTGCCACATGTGAGACCAAGGGTATCTGGAGGCGCTCCCGGTGCCCTTGGTCTCGAGTGACGCGGCTTGGTCAGTGAGCGGCGAAGAAGGAATGCGAACATGATGACGAAGATTCTCGAAGTGCTCCACGTCGGCGCGGCGGCAATGGCATTGATGGTCGCGACGGGCTGTGCCGCCTCTTCACCGAACACGAGCGGCGAGACCCACTTCGTCACGTGTCACGAGACGTCGGAGTGCCTCGCCAAGCTCGGTCCCGATTTCGCGTGCGTCGATGAGGTGTGCAAACCGAGCCTCGACGGCTCGCTCGGTTCTGGTGGCTCGGGCGGGGCCGGGGCGACCGGCGGCTCGGGCGGAAGCGCGACGACGAGCGGCGGCGCGAGCTCGGGTAGCGGTGGTGCCGCGTCGTCACGCCTCTGCAAGACGCTCGCCGACGACAGCGGCGACACCGACGCGTCGACGGTCGCGTCGATTCTCGGAGACGCCGCGGCGTCGTGCGACATCGAGCCGTCGAGCTACGATCAGAGTTGTAAGGTCGACGCGGATTGCACGGTGGTCGGCTTCGGCAATCTCTGCGAAGTGCCGTGCGGCGTTCAGTGCGCGAATTCGGCGATCAACGTCCGTTCACTCGCGCAGTATCAGGCCGACTACGCGAAGAACCCGGCGGCCGCGTGTGGCCCGTTCTTCTGTGGGTGCGGGGCGGAGGGCGAACCGGTTTGTCGCGGCGGCAAGTGCCAGCTCAGCTCCCTGAGCGGACCGACCGACGGCGGCACGAGCCCACTCGTCGACTCCGGGCCCCCGTGAGTCACTTGCGGCGGCTCTCCGTTGTAATGGGACGTGCGTCAATGATCGATGCTCGCAGGCCGGTCAATAACGCACGACCAGCGGCATCCGGATCGCGAAGACCGGCGTCTCCGAGGTGCCCTGGAACGTGCGCAAGGTGCCTTTGTGTAGCTCGACGATGGAGCGCGACAGGCTGAGTCCGAGTGCGAGCCCGCGGTGCTCGCCGGCACCGGGTTGGCCCGCGGCGGCGATCATGCGGGCCAGGCGATCGGCGTCGCGACGGCCTGCGATCTCGATTTCGATGAGCACGTGGGCGTCGCCGTCGGGGAGGGCGCGTACGCGGACGGAATTGAGCCGTGTTTGTCGGACGGCGAAGGCGACCAAGGTGGCGAGGGCGCGCGCCATCCGGATGCGATCGACGGCGATTTCGCGCGCCCCGTCGGCGACCTCGCCGACGAGCTCCACGGCCGCTTCGGCGCCGAGGTCGCGCGCCTTGGCGAAGGCGTCGCTCAAGAGCTCGCTCGTCTGGACGGGCTCGACGAAGAGCGAGAGCTGACCGGCTTCGACGCGCGCCGCGTCGAGGATGGTCTCGATCAACGCGAGGAGCTCGCGGCCGCGCCGTTCGATCACGGCGAGGCTTTCGGCTTGGCCGGGCGTGAGCGGTTCCCATCGCACCAGCTCGGCGAAGCCGAGCACGGCGTTCAACGGGCTCTTCAAGTCATGACTCACGCTGGCGAAGAACAAGCCGCGTGTCCGTGTCGCCGCCTCGCGGGCGAGGATGGCGCGCTCTTGCGCTCGCGCGAACACGCGAAAGCGCTCGGCGAGCCGCTCGATCGCCTGTTCGAGGTCGAACACGACTTGAAAACGCGGCGGGCGGACCGAGAGACGGCCCCCGCGGAGCACCGCTTCGGTGCCGAGCAAGCGGATGCCCTCGGTGGCGTGTTCGAGGTCCTGCGCGTGCGCTCGTCCGAGTGCGCTCCCGAGCGCGGCGGCGAGGAGCACCGTGACCACGGCGATCACCACCGGGCCCTCGCCTAGCACCGGAACCGTGGAACCGTGAAAGCGGACTTGCGCGGTGCCGGTGTCGAGCGGCGTGGTGAGGACCATGACGTCGTCGTCGCCGCGGTGGAGCGCGTAGGGGGCAGAGTCGGCGGAGACGGTCGGCGAAAAGCCGAGCGACTCGGCGCGTGCCCGCGCTTGATCGATGCCCGCGGTCTCGACGACGCCGGGGCCGAGCTCGAGGGCGGCGCGCGACATCGTTCGCGCGGTCGTTTCGCGACTGTTCTCGTCCGCGCGGCGCACGTGCGCGTTGACGATGAGCGCCGAGCCGATCGCGACGAGCGCGACGGGCGTCGCGACCGCGGTCCGGATCCGGCGTTGAATGCGGAAGCGCGCGGTGCCGGCGCGCTCCGCGGCGTCGATGACTTCGCGCATCACCTCGGGGGGCGCGAGCTCCATCGCCTTCAGGAACTGGTTTCGGACGACGACGTAGAGGACGAGCGACGCCGCCGCCACGACGACGCCGCCGAGGAGCGCGAAGCTCGTCCCGGTGGCGACTCCGACGACCGTCGGTCGGAGCGGCGTGACGAGAATGCCCTCGGCGAGAATGTGCGGCACGATCCAACGGCGGACCAAGCGGCCCGGTTCGCGACCGAGGCCCTGCACGTCGCTCGTTTCGACCGACCGCGAGCCGAATGCGAGTGCGCGGAGCAAGTATCGGTATTGCTCGAGGCGTCGCGCCACGACGAACGCCGACGCGAGCGCCGCGATCGCGAGCGCGATGAGCTGGCGCGCGCCGATGGCCGTCGCCACGTCGTGATCGAGGAGCAATAGCCCGGGGATCAGCCCGATGAGCACGACGCTCGTCG
>DATBBD010000444.1:0-8175 GCA_036271175.1 Polyangiaceae bacterium
GCCGTCACCGCATCGTCACCGACGGTCGCGAGCGATCTGCTCGATCCGGCTCGCTTCGGGTCGCTCGCCCGTACGCTCGTCGAGTGTCCGGCGCCGCTCACCGGGATCCTCGGTGGCCTCGACTACGCCGTGTACAACCCGGCGACCGATCCGCTCCTCAAGGCTCGCTACGACGCCGAAGACGCCTCGAACAAAGGTCGCTCCAAGGCGGAGCTCCTTCGGAGCCGCGGCCTCGACGTGGATCTCTCGCGCCCGCTCGTGACCGCGCTCGTCGAGGCGACGCCCGAGGGCGGAGGGTCGCTGCTCGAAGACTCGGTGGAAGCGATCCTCAAGAGCGACGTGTCGCTCGTGGTCGCGGCGTACGGAGACGCCGGGCTCGCGGAGCGGCTCGAAAAGATCAGTCAAGATTCGCCGGAGCGCTTCTCGGTGGAGCCGAACGGCGACGAAGGGTTCGCGCGTCGTGCCGCGGCCGCTTCCGACTTCGTGCTCTTGCCGGCCCTCTACAACGCAACCGCGACCTGGGCTCGCTGCGCTCAGCGCTACGGCGCGCTGCCTGTCGCGCGCGCTCGCGGCGCCGACGTCGACGCGATCGTCGACGTGGATGCCGACCTGGAAACCGGGACCGGGTTTCTCTTCGACGAAGCCACGCCGAGCGATCTCGTCGGCGCGCTCGCTCGCGGGCTTGCCGCGTACGGCTCGCCTCGGTTTTCGTCACTCAGGCGGCGCGTCATGCGGCTCGATCTCGCCTGGGATCGCCCCGCTCATCGCTACGTCCAAGTCTACCGCCAAGCCATCGCCGGAATCGGTCGCAACGGCTGAGTTCGCGAGTGCGAGCGCGCCGCGAAACCACTTCGTTCTGAGCACGACGATACCGAGCACCACGAGCTGGTGCATCGCGAAGACCGCGCTGACGCGGAGCGCGCCGGGACGCGATACGTCGATGCCGGTGGTGGCGAATACCGCGGCTAGCGCAAGCAACGGGGCGCCGAGACTCGGGAGCCAGAGACGCCGGAGCACGTCGCCCGGGCGGCTTCTCAGCGTCTGCAAGGCGCGAAAAAGGGCAGAAAGCGGAGCCTCCGTGCCGGACACCATTTCGCCACGGACGAGATCTTCGACGACCCCGAGCGCGAAAACGCCGAGCGCCGGTGCGGCCGCGAGACCGACGAGCAGGACATCGGCGTTGCGTTCGTTCAGGAACGAATGAAGGGGGAGTGCTCCTAGCGCGCCGGAAGCGAGGGTGATCACCGCGGCTTGCGCGAGCACCGTGACGGCTCCGACCACCGCGAAGGTCGGGAAGCGCGCGGCGCCGCGGCGTACGGCATCGCCGAGCGACGCCGAAGGCCGGCGCAACACCTCGAGCGAAACGGCGAGAGGAAAAAGCCCGCCGAACGCGAGGAGAACGCCGACGACGGCGGCCCCTTCGATCGCCGCCGGCACGGGTGGGCTTCCGACCCTCAGGGCCTCGAGCAGATAGAAACCACCCGGTTCGAAGAGCGCCCGGTCGCCGCCGGGAAATGAAGCCGCAATGGCGCCGATGGTTTTCGTCGCTGGATAGGCAACGACGAACGCGACGACGAGGCGATAGCCGTACTGGAGCATCACGGCACGTGCGCTCGCTCCGAGCTGGACTCGACCCTCGCGCATCACGGTCCGAGGGCTCCGAGGAGGAGCTCGACCACGTACGTCGCGCGCTCGAGCACGCGGGAAGCAAATGACGGCTTCTTCACCGCGCCGTTGTTCGCGAGATCGTCGTCGATCAAGACGCGCAGATCGGGGTCGATGTTCGCCGCGACGAGCGGCGAGGCGGATTGCTCCGTGAACGTACGGAGGTCGCCGTGCCCGTCCCAGTTTCGCTTGACCGTCGAGCCGTCCTCGAAGCGAAGCTCGACGTCGACCGGCACTCGGAGATTGCCGTGTCGATACACGAGGACTTGCCCGGAATAGCGATCGGCGTCCTTGGCGTCTTTCGGAGCGACCGTCTCTCGAACTCCGTCGCGATCGAAGAGGCCGGCCTTTTCGCGCGTCCTAGTCGCTTCCAGATCCTTGGCGACGAAATCGACGGTCTTCCCCTCGAGGAGCGCGCCTTCGACGAAATCGGCTGCGTCGTCGCCGACGACCTCGCGAATGACGGCGATGAAGTGCTTGGGCCCCGGATGATCGAAGCGGTAGCGTCGTGCGTATCGACCGAGCGCGCGGTCGAGCGCCGCTTGGCCCCACACGCGGGCCACGGTATCGAGCACGATTCCGGTGCGCGCGTACACGAGCGAACCGAGCTCGGAGAAGCTCGGGAACTGCGCGGCGGGGCGCGCCACGATACCGTCGTGGCCCGCCGACGCGGCCAGGTTTCTGAGGTAGGCGTCTCCGTCGACATCGAGCCCCGGAAGATGAACGCCGTTGCCCGCGCCGAACATCGCGCGCATCGCGCTCGACTCGGCATACGTCGTGAGGCCCTCGTCGAGGAATGGCCAGGAGTGCTCGTCCGTCGCGACGAGCCCGTAAAACCACTGATGCCCGAGCTCGTGCAACGTGATGCGCTCGACGAAGCTCGAGAACCGCGCCGCGTACCAGGGCGCGCCCGTCGTGATCAACGTCGGGTACTCCATGCCGCCCGCCGCCGGCGCGTATTCGGGCGGGTGCACGACGGTCAATACGGGGTACGGGTAGCGTCCGTAGGCAGCGCCGTAAAACGCGAGCCCGTGCTTCACCGCGGCCAGCGTCGCGTCCGCGTTCGCGTCATTGCCCGGCGGGAAGAGCACTCGAACCCGGACGCCGTCGAGCGTCTCGTCGCGTTCCTCGAAGCTCGCCCACGCGGTCCACGCAAAGTCGTGGACGTCGTCGATGCGGTAGCGCTCGCGCCGGCGCCCGGCGGCGACGTGCTCGTCGGTCCGCACCCCGGTCGCTCCGACCACCATGTTCTCCGGCACGTCCAAGGTGACGTCGTAAGAGCCGAAGTCGGAATAAAATTCGCTCTCCGGGTGGAACGGAAAGTGGACCCACGTGCCGTCAGGCTCGCGGCGCGCGAGCTTCGGAAACCATTGCCCCACCATGAAGAAGTCGCGCAGGTACCCGGTGCGCTCGACGATCTCCGGGAGCTGGCTCTTCCACGCGACGTCGATCGTGATCGTCTCGCCGGGCGCGACGGGTCGAGGCAACCGAACCGCGACGTCCGTTTCGTCGTCGGGGTCGTCGGTGGAGCGGGCGGCGGCGTTGGCCCAGATATCGACACCGCCCATCTCCGGCACGACCGCGTGGGTCACGTCGACGTAGCCCCAGTGCGTCGCGCCGTGCCCGCTTCGGCTCTCGCCGAACGGCGAGCGCAAAAAGAGGGTTCCGTTGTTCTTGAACGCGTTGAGATAAAGATGGAAATAGAGCTCCGGCGCCGCTTTCGCCGACGCATTTTTCCAGCGGATCGTGCCTTTGCCGTCGATCGTGCGCGCCGCCGCGTCGAGCTTCGCTTCGAGCGTGTACGACGCGACGGCCGCCGCGTGCACAGGCAGTGAACGGTCGTCGTCGAAGGCGGCGCCGACGCTCGGCGGCGGTTCGTCTTCGCGCAAGGTTTGCACCGCACGCGGCGCGCACTCGGCATCGAGCGCCGACATCGCCGTCGCGGCGAGGGGTGAGCCGCTCGTCGAGGGTGTTCGTGCGGACGCCGACGCCGACGCTCGCGCCGGAACGTCGGCGTGGGTCGTCGAAAGCGACGGCCCGAGCCAAGCCAGTGCTAGAGCGACGACCGTGCACGCTGCGCGAGCCAGGGCCGGGGAAAGGGATACATTTCTCGCCATCCGGAACGACCGGGGGAGACTACAGCGGTTCCCACTCGAGCGCCGGAGCGCGCTCAGTGGTTCAGCGCGATCACATTTTGTTGGATCAGGGTGAACATGATCCGGAGCGCGTCGAGGCGCGACATTCCGCTAATGTCCAGGATCTCTTCGATCGAGGAGACACCGTCGACGAGGGAAAGCAGAAACCCCGCCCGATGGTCGAGCGACAGCCACGTGATCTGGTCGGGGGGCAGGGTGACGGTCGCGATCTGGTCCATCGGACCGACGCGGGCCGCGTACATCTGCGTGAGCACCTCGCGGCAACTCTGCGCGTACCGCTTGGCCTCCTCGTCCTCGGGGTTTCCGTCGAGAATGCTCTCGGCCACGACGAGCGCGCCGGTGAAGTCGCCGACCGCGTAGCGGTCTTGCATGTCGCCGAAGGTGCCGCTCGGTCGCTCACTCTCGGGCGTGGGCACGCCGGACTCCGGCTTTGCCGCCCCCGGGATGCTCTCGATGCCACGGCGATACGTCTCGACGAGCTCGAGCGGTGACGCCTTCGAAGACGAATCCTCGAACGCCAGGCCTTCCGACGCCACTCTCCCGTAATTTTTTGCCGATGAGGGCTTCCCTTCGTCGACGCGCGCGAGCTGGCGTTCCACCACGGGTTCGGGACGCGTTCGAGCGCGCTCGGGCGACTCGCTCGAACGCACGACGTTGGGGTGCGCTCCGGCTCCGGGTGACTTCGTTCGCGCGGTGAAAGGGTTCATCGGCTCGGCGGGAAGGACGGCGGCGCGGCCATCGGAGTCGGGAGGGTCGCTCCCGATGGCGATCGCGGGAGCGGTCTTGAGTCGATCCGTCGCGCGCGCTTCGTTCGCGTCCGGGGCTCGCGAATCGAGGTCCAAGGTGAGCTCCTCGAGATTCAGACGGCGACGGGTTGGATCCGGGACCGCCGTCGCGCGATCGAACACGTCGTCGTCGTCGTCCGGGGGCTCCGCCAGCGCGCCGAAGACGAGTTCGTCCCAGCTGTCGTCGACCTCCCCGGTTTCCGGGGGCTTCGACGTCGGTGGCGGTGTGATTCGGGAGCCCAAGTCGTTTCGTCCTCGCTAACTCGCCGCGCAGCCGGCGGCCGCGCGCGTGCCGGTCATTGCGCCCTCGAGACGACGCCCTTGAACATGCGCTGGGTTCGCGACAGGCCTTCCACTTGGTCTCGGACGGCTTGGGTCTCCTTCTTCCGGATCGCTTCGCGAGATTTCTCGAGCACGCTTCGCGCCTTGCTGATCGCGTCGCGCCCGAAGTCGCTCGACGCGACGATGCGCTCGACCTCCGGGAACATGCGCTCGATCTCGGCCATGAGCGTCTCGGCTTCCTGCTTCGCTTGCTCGAATTGCTCGTCGGTGCGCCGCTCGACCATGTAGTCCTTGGCGCTCTCGATCATGTGCGTGATCTCGTCGGGGGTGAGGCCGCTCGACGCGGTCACCTGGATCGATTGAGCCTGGCCGGTCTCGAGGTCCTTCGCGTGGACGCTCACGATGCCGTCGGTATTGATCTCGAAGGCGACCTCGATCTCGACGTGGCCCTTCGGCGCGCGCCGGAGCCCGGTCAGGATGAACTCGCCGAGGAGCTCGTTGTCGTCCGCCTTCTTGCTCTCGCCCTGCATGACGAGGATTTTGACGGCGGTCTGATTGTCGCGGCTTGTCGTGAACACCTTCGTGCGGCTGGTCGGCACGGTGGTGTTCTGGGGAATCAATTCCTCGAAGTAGCTGCCGTACGTCATGATACCGAGCGCGTGCGGCGTGACGTCGAGGAGCACCATCTCGCGCTTGTCGTCCATGAGTGCGGCGCCTTGAATCGCCGCGCCGAGCGCCACCACTTCGTCGGGGTGGACGCTCTTGTTCGGCTCTCGCTTGAAGAACCCGGCGACCGATTTTTGAACGGCCGGCATGCGCGTCATGCCTCCGACGAGAATGACGTCGTCGATGTCGTCGGTGCCGAGGTTTGCGTCCTCGAGCGCGTCGCGACAGATCGAGACCGTGCGCTCGATGAGGTCTTCGGTGAGGCGCTCGAGGGTTTCGCGGACCAAGGTTCGCTGGAGATGCAGCGCTTCGTTGCGTCCGGTCGAGATGATGAACGGCAGATTGATCTCCGCTTCACGCACGCTCGACAGCTCGCACTTCGCTTTTTCCGCCGCGTCGCGGAGCCGCTGAAGCGCCATGCGGTCTTGTCGGAGGTCGATGTTGTTCTCGTCTTGGAACCCCTGGACGAGCCAATCGATCACGCGCGCGTCGAAGTCTTCGCCGCCGAGGAACGTGTCGCCGGTCGTGGCGATGACTTTGAAGACGCCGTGTGAACCGATCTCGAGGATCGAGACGTCGAACGTGCCGCCGCCGAGATCGTAGACCGCGACGGTCTTGTCGACGTTCTTGCCGAAACCGTACGCGAGCGACGCCGCGGTCGGCTCGTTGATGATGCGGATGACGTCGAGGCCCGCGATCTGACCGGCGTCTTTGGTCGCCTGGCGCTGGTTGTCGTTGAAGTAGGCGGGGACGGTGATGACGGCCTTCGATACCGGTTCGCCCAGGTAGTCCTCGGCGATGATCTTCATCTCTTGCAGGATCATCGAGCTCACTTCCGGAACGCTGTACTCGCGCTCGCGGAGCCGGATCCGGACGTCGTCGTGGGGTCCTTCCACGATGGCGTAGCTCGACGTCATCAAGGCGTTTTTCACCTGCGGGGAGTTCCACTTCCGTCCGATGAGCCGCTTGGCCGCGTAGACGGTGCTCTCCGCGTTGGTGATCGCCTGCCGCTTGGCGATGTGCCCGACGAGCCTCTTACCGGCTTCGGTCACGGCGACCATGCTCGGCGTGGTCTTGTAGCCACCCCGATTCGGGATCACGACGGGGTTTTCCCCCTCCACGATCGCGACGCAAGAATTGGTGGTCCCCAGATCGATGCCGATGACGCGCTCCATGGATTCCTTCTCGTTCGATCAGCCGATCAGCTCGCGCCTCGTTTGATGCGCTTGATCCAGTCTTTAATCGTATCATCGCTCGGGGCGAGCGTCCTTGCTCGCTCGAGCTCGGCGAGGGCGCTCTGCTCCATTCCCGCCGCTCCGTAGGCCCGCGCCAGCGTGATTCTATAAGCAACCTGCCCGCCCCCGAGCTCGACGGCTTTCCGCGCGAATTCCGCCGCTTTTTTGGGGTCGGAGTGGGCCTCGAGGAGACAATGAGCCGTGCGCTCGTAGGTCTCTGCGGTCGGCCGGCCTCGGAGAACACGCTGATACGCGGCGGCCGCCTCCACGAAGTGGCCGCGCCGCTCGTCGTAGCGGGCCTGCTCGAGGTACTGGCCCGAGAGCGCGGCGCTCGCTTCTTGCTCGACCGCGCGAAAGCGTGCCGCGAGCTCGACGTCGGCGGGAGCGAGCGACGTCGCGAGGCGGAGGGAGTTCGCGGCGCCGATCAGGTTCTTCGCCGCGAGCGCGGCGTCGGCTTGCTGCACGTAAGCGCGAATCCGCTCGGCACGCGCCGCGGCGAGGCGTGATTCGTAGCGGCGTCGCAACTCGTCGGCGGCGGCCGCGCGAGCCGTCACGCCGACGTCCGAGCCGGATCCCGCGGCCGCGGGCGGATGGGACGCGCCCGTTCCACCGAGTTTTCTGGCGAGCGCGCGTCGCCGCTCCTCCGGGGTCAGCGGGCGCGCCGGAATGCCGCTCGGAGAGACGAACGGCGCCGGCGTGATCGAGGGAGTCGCGTGGTCCGCGCCCGCGGCGAGGGCCGCTTCTCGCTCGATTTCTCGCTGAATTTCCTCGGCTTCTCGCGCCGCCTCTTCTTCGTCGGCCACGCTGTCGAAGGCGCTCGTCGCGTTCCGACTCTCGAGATATCCGTCGTAGTCGGTGCGGTTTCCTGGGTGCGTGAGCGCGTCGTGCGCCCGCGTCACGTGCTGGAAGATACGTTCGAGCTTGGGGCGGAAGCTTCCGAGATTCTTTCCGAAATATTTGTCGGGGTGAAAGACGGCGACGACGTCGTAGTACGCCTTCTTGATCGCCTTTTTCTCGGCGCGAGCATCGACGTCGAGGAGCTCGTAGTACGTCGCTTCGTCGAGCCGGTGAAACGTCTCGAGAATGAGTCGCTTCCGCTCCGGGTCGAGCTCCGCGGGTTCGTCGAGCTCACGCGGATCGAACGAGATGCGGCGACGCTTCGACGGCGCTTTCGGGGCCGACGAGATCAACGGCTCGGCGCGCGGCCGTCCGCTCGCGAGGGCATCGGAAACCGGGTCCGACGTGCGCCCCTTCGTCGTATCGAAGAGCGCCTTTTTTCTGCCGATATCGTCGTAGTCGACCGCGCCGAGATCGGCGAGCAGATGAAGCGCGAGCACGATCTCGCCCAAGTTCAATCCGGTCGCGACCGCGATCTCCGCATCCGTG
>DATBBD010000445.1:0-2945 GCA_036271175.1 Polyangiaceae bacterium
GAGCGTGAGCACCGGCGTGCCGAGCTCGACCACGACGAACAACGTGAGGAGGAGCCGGCGTTGAGGGCGCGGCAAGAGCGTCAAATACTCGAGCGTGCGCCGCACCATGTCGGTCGCTCGGTAATCCGGTGCGCCGATGGCGTTCGCGGGAAAGAGCGCCTCCGACGACGCGGCGATCCCGTCCACCGCTCGGCGCATGAAAAACCCTTCGAGGACGGCCATGCGCGGAGTCTAGTATGGTCCGCGCATGTCCTCGCTCGAACGACAGGTCGTCCTCGTCACCGGATGCTCGACCGGGATCGGCCGCGCCCTCGCCACGGAATTGCGCGCGCGCGGACATCGCCCCTTCGCGACCGCGCGACGCCTCGAGAGCATCTCGGACCTCGCCCAGGCGGGCGTGGACACGCTCGCGCTCGACGTGAACGACCCGGCGTCGATTGCGAGCGCCGTGAAGGCCGTCATCGAACGCGCCGGTCGCCTCGACGTCCTCATCAACAACGCCGGCGTGAACACGTTCGGACCCCTGTTGGAGGTCCCCCTCGACAAAGCACGCCAGGTCTTCGAGACCAACGTGCTCGGCGTGGTGGCGACGACGCAGGCCGTGTTTCCTCACTTCGCCGAGCGGCGCGCGGGGCGAATCATCAACGTCGGCAGCGTCGTCGGGGTTCTTCCGACGCCGTTCGCCGCGTCGTACTGCGCCTCGAAGAGCGCCGTGCATATGCTCTCGGACGTCCTTCGCATGGAGGTGAAGCCGTTCGGCATCGACGTCGTGGTCGTGCAGCCGGGCGGCGTCCGCTCACACATCGCCGCCACGAGCGCCTCCGACGTCGAGCGGTATCGCGGCGCGCCGTCCCACTATGGGTTCGCGTACGAAGGGATCGTGAAGCGGGCGAATGCATCGCAAGAGAACCCCATGCCGGCAGAGGAGTTCGCCGCGGAGCTCGTGAAGCTGGGCTTCGCCACGCCCGCGCCACGAGTCATCCGGCTCGGGACCGGCTCGGAATATCTGCCGAAGCTCGCCGAGCTTCCCCCCGACGACCGCGACGCGATGCTCTCCGCCAACTACGGACTTTAGCGGAGAGCGCGTCACGAGCGCGTCGCAAGATCGCTACCGTCTCGGAACGTGCGGCGGAACCCGCGACTTTGCCGAGCGACCGGCGAGGCGTAGGATCGTGCGATGGCTCACGTGAAATCCTTAGGGGTAGCGCTCGGATTCTTGCTCTTCGGTTGCACCACGGACGATGTGATCCCGAAAGCCGGACCGCCTGGGTCGAAGGCCGACTCAGGCACCGACGGCGGCGTTTGCGGCGAAGTCACGACGGCCCTCGCGGCGAAGCGCGACGCTTGCACCTTCGGCCCGGGCGCGATGCCCGGGGACACCATCGGCGCCTGCACCGGCAGCGCCATTCCGATCGAGCACGTCGTGATCCTGATGCAGGAGAATCGGTCCTTCGACTCCTACTTCGGACACCTGCCCCAATATGGACAGACCGACGTCGAGGTGCCGGCGAGCGGCATCACGAATCCGGCCGCGAGCGACGCGGGAGTCTTGGGCCTCGACGCGGCGATCCCCGACGCGGGCGCGCCGATCGCGTGGCACCACGCGAGCGCGTACTGCACCGAAGACACGAACCACGGCTGGGAAGGAAGCCACCAGGAATGGAACGGAGGCAAGAACGACGGCTTCGCGATCGCGAACTCGACGGTGAAGGACCCGACCGGCGACCGTGCGCTCGGCTACTACGACCAGACGGACTTGCCCTTCTACTACCAGCTCGCTTCGACGTTCGCGATCTCCGACCAATACTTCTGCTCGCTGCTCGGCCCGACGTATCCGAACCGCCTGTACCTCGCGGCAGGCACGTCGTTCGGCGTGGTCACGACGAGCATCACCACCCTGGCGCCTCCCGGCGTTGCAAACGTCTACAAGGAGCTCGACGCCAAAGGCGTCACCTGGAAGGAGTACAAAACCGATCTCCCGACGTTGCTCCTCTTCCCCGACTACGCGAGCACGACGGCCGCGCAAGCCAAGGTCGTCGACATCACCGAGTTCGCGAAGGATGCCGCGGCGGGCACGTTGCCCCAGGTGTCGTTCGTCGACCCGGGCTTCGCCGGGACCGCGATGACGGAAAGTGACGAACACCCACCCGCGGATTTTCAGGTGGGGCAACACTTCGTGTGGGAGCAGATCACCGCCGCCATCAAGGGACCCGAGTGGAAGAGTACCGCCCTGTTCTTGACGTACGACGAGCACGGCGGGTTCTACGACCACGTGGCGCCACCGGCCGCATGCAAGAGCGACGACATTCCGCCCGCGCAGAGTCCGCAAATCGGCGGTTTCGATCAGCTTGGATTCCGCGTGCCCATCACTGTCGTGTCGCCTTACGCACGGCGGCATTTCGTATCCCACTCGGTCCACAGTCACACCTCGGTGCTGCGCTTCATCGAGGCGAAGTTCGACCTCGCGGCCATGACCAATCGCGATGCGAACTCGGACGCAATGCTCGATTTCTTCGACTTCGGGTCGGCGCCGGATCTGACGGCGCCCGATCTTGCGGAGCCGCCGATCGACGCAACCAAGTTGGCGACGTGTGGAACCGAGTTCCCGGCGGGCGCGCTATGATCGTCGTCGCGATGACGCGCCACATATTGACCGCGGACGACTCGAGAGCCAGCGGGTTCGTGGACTGAGCCGCGAAGCATTAGCGACCGATGAGCGCGCGGCCCGACGTGCTCATCGGCGAGCGAACGGCAATCGACGAACACCACTCATGATCGTCCACGCGATGGGCTTCACATTCGATAGAATGAGCGGCGGTCGACAGGTGAATTCATGAACGTCTCGAAATGGGTTTCGGCGGTGGTGGCGAGCGGGCTCGTGGCTGTGGTGGGGTCGAGCTGTTCGGCGAACAGCGGCTCGTCGAGCGGTGGACAGCCGCAGACCG
>DATBBD010000446.1:0-4800 GCA_036271175.1 Polyangiaceae bacterium
CCAGCGTCACGAGCGATTCGTGCGACAACGCGTCGCACGCGCACACCGCACTACAACGTCGTCATTCGTAAAGTGCGCGTCATGAGTTGCCCCCACTCGCCGCGCGCCAAGCCGCGCGTCGGTCTCCCCCCGGCGCCCGCAACGGTCGCGGGGGAGACACCCCTCCGCTTCAGCGGAGCGCCAATCGAACCAACGTGCCGATGATTTGGTGGAACAGCGCGGCGACTTCGGGTTCGAGTGGGCCGACCCAGCCGAATGCCTGCGCGGTTTCCCAGCAAGCGAGCACTTCACGTGCGGAAGCGAGCGCCGATTGATACCGCGCTTCGCGATTCTTCCCGCGAGTAAGCGCCTTCGGCCACGTTGAGCGGCACCGAGATGAGCGCACGCTCCATTTGATCCGCAAGCGCCGAAGAACGCCTCCGCAGCGCGGGCAACAGCGGCGCCAGTCTTCGAACCAACTCGAGCACGACGGGATAGATCTTGAGCGTCATTCGGAACCTCCATGGGGTTGCTGTCCCGACCGGGGACGACGCTTCCCGACCCGCGCGCGGAGGCCGGCTCCAGGCTGCTCGCGAGCAAAGCGAGCGAGCACCGCCGGCCGTCGGCGGCTCCGGCCTGGAACCGGCCGAGCACGCGGGTACGCTCAAAAGTCCCGGCGATGCCCACCCGCGCGACCCAGGCGGAGCAGGAGGTAGAGGTAAAGCTAGAGGTAGAGCCAGAGCGAAAGGGCGGGAGGGAGCGGGCCAGGAGATCGCTGACGCCTTATTCTGTCCCCTCAAGCCCCCCCGCGTAGCGAAGCGACGCACAGCACTGGTGCACGCGCCGCTACCGCGAGGCAGCCCCCTCTTTTTCCCTCGCCCCTTTTTCCCTTCCGGCTCTTTTTCCTCTAGCTCTCGCTCTCGCTCTAGCTCTCCCTCGACGAGCTCTACTCCGCGAGCACCTTGTGCACGATCTGGATGCACGCGGAGCCTTCGCCGACGCCGGCTGCGACGCGTTTGATGCTGCCGGAGCGAACGTCACCGACGGCGAAGACGCGGGGAAGGCTGGTCTCGAAGGAGTAGGGCGGGCGCGACTTGGTGTCGAAGACGAGGCTTTTCGGAAGATCGCCGCCGGTGAGCACGAAGCCTTTGTCGTCGAGTTGCAAGCACCCACCGAGCCACTCGGTGTTGGGCTTGGCGCCGGCCATCGTGAACACGTGGCGGATCGGCGCGGTGTGATGCTCGCCGGTCGCGTCGTCGACCCAGGTGACCTCCTCGAGGTGGTCGCCGCCGGCGAGGCCGACGACGCGGGTGCGAACGTGGAGCGTGATGTTCGGCGTCTCTTCGATGCGGCGAATGAGGTAGCGCGACATGCTCGCGGACAGGCCGTCGCCGCGCACCATGATGTGGACGCGGCTCGACGAGCGCGAGAGATACATCGCGGCTTGTCCCGCCGAGTTGCCGCCTCCGACGACGATGACGTCTTCGGTTTCGCAGCGCTGCGCTTCGACGAACGTCGCGCCGTAGTACACGCCTACGCCTTCGAAGCGCGCGAGATCGGGCACGTCGAGCTTTCGGTACTGCGCGCCGGACGCGATGACGACGGCGCGCGTCCACACCGCTTCTTCGCCGTCGAAGCCGATGCGATACGGCACCGTGTCGCATTCGAGGCGCGTCGCGGATTTGGTGATGGCGATCCGCGCGCCGAATTTTTCGGCCTGGGTGAGGGCGCGCATCGCCAGGGCTTGGCCGCTGATGCCCGTCGGGAAGCCGAGATAGTTTTCGATTTTCGAGCTCGAGCCGGCTTGGCCGCCCGGAGCTTCCGATTCGAGGACGAGGACGTCGAGGCCCTCCGACGCGGCGTACACCGCAGCGGCGAGACCGGCCGGGCCCGCGCCGATCACGACGACGTCGCGAACGACGCCGATGTCGAGCGCCGTGTTGAACCCGAGGCACTCGGCCACCGCGGCGTTGGTCGGATTCTTCAGGACGCGCTCGCCGCGGCACACGAGCACCGGGACGTCGTCGATGCCGACGTGAAACCCGTCGAGGAGCGACTGCACGTCCTTGTCGACGTCGACGTCGACGTAGCTGTGCGGGTGGCCGTTGCGCGTGAGGAATTCTTCCAGGCGCAGGGTATCCGCGGAGTGGCGCGACCCGATGATGATGACGTCGCCCTGCTGTCCGGCGAGGAGTCCCATGCGGCGCAAGATGAACGCGCGCATCAAGACTTCGCTCAGCTCCTGATCGGTTTGAACCAGGTGGCGAAGCCGTGAGCGCTCGACCCGGAGCAGGCGCGTCGGTTCGGTGATCTTGCCGCGGACGAGCGCGCGGCGATCGGACAGGACGTCGGCCTCGCCGGTGAACTCGTGCACGCGCTCGATCGCGACGGGCTCTTCGACGCCGTTCCTCGGGTGGACGACCTCGATGCTCCCCTCGAGGACGACGTAAAACGGGACGTTGAAATCGCCCTCCTCATAGAGGCGGTGCCCCGGGTCGAAGCTCACTTCCTTGCCGAACGGCGCGATTCGCGCCACCTGCGCGTCGGTGAGCGTCGGAAACATCTGCGACCGCCGCGTATTCATCTCTTCGACGGTGGGTGTGGCGGGTTTCATGCGGTCTTCCGGGTTGCGGGCTGACTCGCGGCCCGACTAGATGAGGGAGCCGTCATCTAGTAGTGCTGCGTTTCGACAGTCACAATCGGGCGTAGAGACGAAGGCGCCCGGCCCATAGCAGGGGTGACTCGTCGTGCCAACGAGGCGGCCCTTTCGCCGAGGCTCGCGCAAGGTTTGCCACTAAGCTGATCGAACCATGACACCGTCCTTGGAGTTTTGGTTCGACTTCGCGAGCACTTATTCTTTCTTGTCGGCGATGCGCATCGATGCTCTTGCGACCGCCGCCGGCGTCGCTCTCGAATACAAACCGTTCATTTTGGGCCCTATTTTCGGAGCGCAGGGGTGGCAGACGTCCCCGTTCAACATCTATGAGGCGAAGGGTCGTTACATGTGGCGCGACATGGAGCGCGTGACACAAGCGGCCGGGCTTTCGTTCAGGCGGCCTTCCGTGTTCCCGCGGAACAGCTTGCTCGCGGCGCGGGTCGCGCTCGTTTGCGAACGAGAGTCGTGGTCGGACGCGTTCGTCCGTGCGGTCTACGAGGCGAACTTCGTGAACGATCGCGATATTTCGGATCGGGCCGTGGTTGGCGAAATATTGACCGGCCTCGGCGCCGACAGCGAAGCCGTGCTCGATTTGGCCGGCACGTCGGCCACCAAGGAACGACTCCGCGGCCGTACGAACGACGCCGTGAATCTCGGCATCTTCGGCGCTCCGAGCTTCGTCGCGCGCGGCGAGCTGTTCTGGGGCAACGATCGCCTCGAAGATGCGCTCCGTTGGGCGACGCGTCTCCACTGAGAGACCCCGGGTCACTTCGCGCGCGGCTTCCGCAACCCAAGGAAGCCTGTTAGACGATCTAGCCAGTGTCTAGGAGACGGATGCTGGGGGCAAGGACCCGTGGACGGTCAAGTCGAGCAGGAACGTCCGTAATTTGGGGTGCGCTCGTGGTCGGCGCGATCACTGCGCCGCGGGTAGCGCAGGCCACCGAGACCATCCTCGACGATTTCGAATCGGCGCAAACGCCCGCTCCTTGGGCGTTCTCGAACGGGGCTGAATTTCCGGGCGCGACGGGCTCGCTCGCCAAAGGCGCGGGGCACGCCGGAAGCGGCGCGGTGTTGACCTACGACCTGACCGGCGGCGGACACTACGTCGGCGCGACCTTGACGCTCGCGACCGCCATTCAGGCCGACGCGATCGCGTTCTGGGTGAAGGCTGCGCCCGGGATCAACGCCACTCTGCGCGTGCAGGACAGCTCCGGGCAGACGCTCCAATACGACGGAAGTCGCCCGCTCGAAGCGTCCGTCGCGACGGATTGGTATCGAGAAGTGGTCGAGCTCGACGCGCCCTCGAGCCACTACGGCGGCGACGACGACGGCGTCGTCCATCAGCCGATCAAGGCCGTCTCGATCCTCGCGTCGGACCCGACGTATTATCTCACGGGGACGCTCGCGTTCGACGACGTGACGGCGATCGATCCGCTCGAGGCGTCGCTCGGCGCGATCGACGCGCCCGCCGTTCTCGCGCCCTCCGGCGCGTCCGATCTCGGCAGGCGCCTCGCCGTGAACATCCACTTCACGAAAGACGACCGCGGTCTCGACATCGCCGCCGCCGCGGGCTTCTCCAAGGCGCGCATGGATCTCGGCTGGAGCGGCGTCGAAAAAACGAAGGGCACTTACGACTTTTCGGCGCTCGACGGCTTGGTCACGTCACTCGCGTCGCGGTCGATGTATCTGCACCTCATCCTCGACTACTTCAACTCGATTTACCCCGGAGCAGACTCGGCAGACTATTCGACGACGACCGTGCCGGCGTTCGCGGCGCTCGCGCAGGCGACAGCGGCTCACTTCGCCGGCAAGGGCGTCACGTTCGAGATCTGGAACGAACCCAATCTCGCGGGGTTCTGGCCGCCGACGCCGAGCGCGACGCAATACGCCGAGCTCTGCAAGGCCGCGATCGCTGCCGTGCACGCCGGCGATCAGAACGCGCGCGTGAGCACCGCAGGGATCTCCGGATTCGATCTGACGTTTTTGCACGACACGTTGGCGGCCGGCGGCGGCATCGGCGCCGATGCGATCGGCGTGCACCCGTATCGCCAGATCGGCCCCGAGAGCGCGGGCGCGGATCTCGTGACGATGAAGGCCGTGGTCGCTGACGGGCTCCATGCGACCTTGCCGGTGTGGGACACCGAGTGGGGCTACAGCTCGACGTG
>DATBBD010000447.1:0-20030 GCA_036271175.1 Polyangiaceae bacterium
CGGTCACGACGAGCGTGTGCGGAGCGTCGGCGAGCGTGCCGCTGTTCCACACGGCGACGTCGTCGGCGCGCGTCGCGGCGTACAGATCGACGTCGCTCGGTGTCCCGTTGTCGATGCTCACCGTCGCGATGCCGTGGTGCGACGCTTTGGCCGCATAAAACGTCGCGCTGATGCCGTCGAAATGCAGGGTCGCGGTGGCGCCCGTCGTTGCCGAATAGTGGTCGTCACCGTCGAATTTTTCGGGTGCCTCGGACGTCGACCATTCGCCCGCGTAGTCGAAAGCGTCGACGCCGGTTCCCAGGGTCGCATCGTTCACGGAGACATCGACGGTCGCGGTGCAACTCGCCGCGCCGCCCGAACCGCCGCGTGCGCCGGTGCTTCCGCTCGAGCCGCCGCGGCTTCCGGCGTCGAGTGACGAACCGCCGCTCGCGGTGTTCGCGCCGCCTGCGGCGCTCGCTCCTCCGGCGCCTCCGCCCGAAAACCCAGACACGCCGGAAGCGTCCGAATTTCCGGAGCCGTCACCGCCGGAATTCGACGAACCGCCTATGCCTGCGCCGCCGTTGGAGCCCAAAGAAACCGATCCCCCGCTCGCGTTCGCGGCGCCCGAACCATGGGTGCTCCCGGAGCTACACGCGCCGAGCGATCCGACGGCGGCAAGCGCGACCGCACGCCAAAGCATCCGCTGACCTGAGTACGTTCCGCTCCGGTTCTCGGCCAAGCCTCGCCCGGGGGCCGGGCTCGACGGGCGGGCGAGCGTCGAGGTTCTGGTGATGGGGTTCGGGGTCACCCGACGTCGGTACCCGGACCGTCCCGATTCGGCTCAGCGAGGAGCGCGGCCAGGCGATCGAGGAACGCGCACTGGTCGGGGTGAATGACGGTGGCGGCGCGCTCGAGCTCCACGAATTCGGCGCGATCGACTTCCCACGACGCGCAGCGCGGTTCCGCGTTTTCGGGAGCTCGACCGGCGAAGCAGAGCACGGTTTTGCGACTCCGCACGTAGTCGACCGATCCGAGCGGCACGAGCTCGCCCGCGACGAGGCCGGTCTCTTCGAGCGTTTCGCGTCGCGCGGCGGCGAGCGCCTCTTCGCCGAGGTCGAGCAAGCCTTTGGGGATGCTCCACGGCGCGTTGCGGTTGTAGTTGCCGGACGGATGCACGAGGAGCACCTCGAAACGGCCCGCGGCGACGCCGTCTCGATAAAGGAGTGTGCCTGCCGACACGGGCTTGGGTGCGCGAGCGCGCGGAGGACGTTGCCCGCTGGTCATGGGCGGCGTGAGCGTTTGGTCACGGCGTCGCCGATTTTCTTCCGTCTCGCGTCGCGGTTCGCGGACGCGCCGGCTTTCGCATGTCGCCGAGAATGGTCGAGAGCGCGGCGACCATTTCCGGTCCCACGTTGCGAAGCTGCTGCCGATGCAAGAACGACAAGCTGCGCAGGATCGCCGTTCCTTCCGGAGTCAGTCGAAGGTGCACCTCGCGGCGATCTTCTTTGCTCCGTTCGCGAAGGATCATGCCGCGGGTCTCGAGTTTGTCGACGAGAGCGACCGCGGTGTTGTGCTGGACGCACAAGCGCACGGCGACCGCCGCGATGGTCGGACGAGCGCCGTCGGGGAGGCTTTGCACGGCGAGGAGCAGCTGATGTTGCTTCGGCTCGATGCCGGCGCCGCGAGCGGCTTGCTCGCTGAATGCCAGGAACTTTCGAATCTCGTAACGAAACGCGCCGAGCGCACGGTAGTCGGCGAGGGAAATCGGGGTCGTTTTCGGCGTCGTTTTCATCGTCAATTGACCGCGACCATGGGGGCGGGGTCGGCATTTTTTACGTGCAAGGTGACGAGCTGGGCAAGCTCTCCTTTGCAAGAGCCGCACCCGGTTCCCGCGCGCGTCGCGTCACCGAGCGCCGCGACGGAATCGGCGCCGTTCGCGATCGCGTCGCGGAGCGCCGATTCGCTTACCTTGTTGCAATTGCACACGACGCGGTTCGTCGTGCCGCCCGATGCCTGAACCTGACAGAGCGCCTCGAGGGGATCTTCGGGCATCGGATCGCCGCGATCGAAGAGCTGCACCAGGGTGCCCGCGCCCGTCGTGTTGCCGACCAGCATGGCGCCGACGAGTTTTCCCTCGCGGACGATCAATTTTCGATACGAATTTTTCCGCTCTTCGATGATCTGGAACACGTCGTCGGTCTCGAGTTTTGGCTCGACGATGCCCATCGCCGCGACTTCGATGCCGGCGACTTTGAGGCGCGTGTAGAGCTTCGAGCCGCGGTAGCGCGCCTGCTGTTTTTGTCCGGTGAGCACGTCGGCGAGCACGGCGGCTTGCTCCCACACTGGGGCGGCGATGCCGTACGTCGTGCCGCGGTGTTCGGCGCATTCTCCGAACGCGTAGACGCCGGGCACCTCCGTCGCGAGCACGTCGTTCACGATGATGCCGCGATTCACCGGGAGATTCGACGCGCGCGCGACCTCGACGCGCGGACGAACGCCGCACGAGAGGACGACGAGATCCGCCGGTAGCGACGTTCCGTCGTCGAGAATGACGCCCTGCGCGCGTTCGTCGCCGTAAACCGATTCGACGGTGCGCCCGGTGCGCACGAAGATCCCACAGCGCGCGATCTGGCGGCTCAGCATGTCGCCTCCGAGCGCGTCGAGCTGCGCGTTCATCAGCGTGGACGCGACGTGGATCACCGTCACGTGGAGCCCGCGATCCGACAGCACCTTCGCCGCCTCGAGCCCGAGGAGGCCGCCGCCGACGACGACCGCGCAGTCTCCCGAGCGCGCGCATTCGCGCATGCGAAGGCAATCCGCGACGGTGCGGTACACGAAGACGCCGGGGCGAAGCTCGCCGTCCGGGTCGGTCATGCCGTCGAGGGGCGGCACGAGCGGGCTCGACCCCGTCGCGAGCACCGCGACGTCGTAGCGACGGCTTTGACCGTCGTGCGTCTCGATGGTCTTCCGCAACGTATCGAGGCGAGTCACCTTGGTGGTGTGCACGAGGCGGATGCCGTGCGCGTCGTACCACTCGGGCGGCTTCGTCACGATGCTGTCCGGCGGATCGCCGCCGAGCACGCGGCCGAGCAAGATCCGGCTGTAAGCGCCGCCGCGTTCTTCACCGAACACGGTGATTTCGTAATGGTAGATGCCGTCGCGACGAACGAGCTCATCGAGCAGGCGGCACGTGCCCATTCCATTTCCAACGATGGCTAGCTTTTTTCTAGGCATGATCAGTGTGCGCCCTTCGATGGGACGGCGACCGCGAGCGCGCGCGCGCGAACGGCGCACACTTTGAACTCCGGCATGCGACTCGTCGGGTCGAGCGCCGGCATGGTGAGCAGATTCGCCGAACGTTTTCCGCCCCAGTGAAAGGGCGCGAAGAGCGTGTCGGGGCGGATGTCCGGCGATAGGATGGCCGAGAAGCGAACGGCGCCGCGACGGCTCTCGACGAGCACCGCGTCGCCGTCCAGGACGCCGAGACGAGCCGCGAGGCGCGGATGGATCTGGAGACGCGGCTCGGGCTTCGCGTCGACGAGCTGGTCGACGCGCCTCGTTTGCGCACCCGAGTTGTAGTGCTCCTTGTAGCGTCCGGTCGTGAAGTAGAGCGGATACTCGTCGTCGGGGGTCTCGGCCGCGGGGCGGTTCGGAAGCGGGTGAAAGCGCGCGCGCCCCGACGGATGCGCGAACGTGTCGGCGAATAGCCGCGGCGTGCCGGGGTGATCCGGCGACGGGCACGGCCAAAACACGCCCTGCGCGGCGCGGATCTTCTCGTAGGTGAGCCCGCTGTAGTCGGCCTTGCCACCCGCGGTCGCTCGCCGGAGCTCGTCGAACACTTGTTCGGGCGAGTCGAACTGGAAGCGGCTGCCTTCGCCGAGCCGCTCGGCGAGCGCGCGGATGATCTCGAGATCCGTCTTCACGCCTTCCGGCTTGTCGTGCACTTGCTGGCGCAAAATGACGCGGCCTTCCAGATTCGTCATCGTGCCGGCTTCTTCGGACCACTGCGCGATCGGTAAGAGCGCGTGCGCGGATTCGCTCGTGTCGTTCTCGAAGGCGTCGCACACGACGAGCAAATCGAGCGCTCGCAGCTTCTTGTCGATGTTCGCCGCGTTCGGCGACGAGACGACGACGTTGGACCCGAAGACGAGGAGCGCGTGGATCCCGCCGACGGGCCCGAGCGAATCGAGGAGCTCGTACGCGCTCTTGCCTTTGCCGGGCAGATCGCGCGGGTCGATGTTCCACACTTTGGCGATTTCGGCGCGGTGTTCGACGTTTTCGATGAGCCGATAGCCGGGCAATTGGTCGGCTTTTTGTCCGTGCTCGCGGCCGCCTTGCCCGTTGCCTTGCCCGGTGAGACAGCCGTAACCGCTCGCCGGTTTGCCGACCTTGCCGAGCGCGAGCATCAGGTTGATGAGCGCGAGCACCGTGTCGGTGCCCTTCGACTGCTGCTCCATGCCGCGGCCCGAGAGGATCATGCTCGACTCCGGTTCGGCGAGGAGCCGCACCAGTCGTCGTTGTTGCTCGAGGGAGACTCCGGTGAGTCGCTCGACGTGGGCGAGATCGAGCGCGAGCAAGCTGCGCCGGCACTCGTCGAAGCCCTCGGTCCGCGCCGCGATATAGTCCGCGTCGAAGAGCCCCTGATCGAGAGCGATGCGAAGGAGCGCGTTGGCGAGCGCGAGATCGGTGCCCGGCGTGAGCTGCAAATGCAGCGACGCGTTGCGCGCGGTGTCCGTCCGGCGCGGATCCACGACGACGAGGTTGCCGCCGCGATTCTTCTGCTCGAACACCCACTGCATGATCGGCGGCATCGTGTCGGCGCAGTTCGAGCCCCAGAGCACGAGGGTCTTCGTCTCGGCGATGTCGGAGACGGGGAACGGGAGCCCGCGGTCGATGCCGAACGCGCGGTTCTGTCCCGCCGCGGCCGACGACATGCAATAGCGACCGTTGTAGTCGATGTTCGGCGAGCGCAGCGCGACGCGAACGAACTTGCCGAGCAGGTACGCTTTCTCGTTCGTCAAGGCGCCGCTTCCGAACGCCGCGATCGCCGCGCGACCGTGCTTCTTCTGGAGCGCGACGATGCGCTCGGCGACGAAGTCGAGCGCGACGTCCCAGCTCACCGAAGCGAGACGACCGTCCGCGCTGCGTAACTGCGGCGTCAGGATGCGCGCCGGATGATCGAGGAGCGCCGCGGAGGTGAACCCTTTGATGCACATCTGCCCGCGGTTGACCGGAAACTCCGCGTCGGCGGCGACGACGACCGAGCGCCGATCGCCGGGCGTGGTCGTGACCGACATGCCGCACTGAAACGCGCAGTACGGGCAATGCGTCCGCGTCGTCTCGGTCGCCAGAGGGCGAAGTTGCGGCAAGGCTGGGGGCATCGGCGATGTCGACGAGCAATGCCGCGACGCCCGTTTCCCGGCGGTGTCTGCGCGATATTGCCGGCGTTAATTATATCGATTCTCGATATTATCGAGTCTCGATAGAACTCGCGGCCGCGCGTGACCCCCGCCGGCTCGCGTCGAAATCGAGCCGTTTTTTCGGTTCTTTTGGCTCGCGCAACCGGCGCGAAACGGATGTCGAACGACGAAACGAGCCGGTAATCAGTGGCTGGGTCGGAGTCGGAGTCGGACCCGCGGGAGCGCGCGAGACGGGCGCGCCGATCAGTACGGCGCCTGCCCCTCGTAGTTCCCCGCGGGCGCGTAGTTGCAGATCCAGATATCCGTCGTGAAGCTGCCCTGGTTGCAACTCGCGACGCCACAGCCGAGCTGCATGCTGTTCCGCCAAACGATCTGCGTGTAGTGCCCGCAGCCGTCGCTGTTCAGGTTCTGGTAGCACGTCGGATCGCATTGCTCGGTCGTCCCGATCGCGCCGTACGTCCAGCATGCCACTTCGGCGGCCCACCCGTTGACGGCATCTTGCGACGTGCTCGGGCTGCTGAACGAACCACCCATGCTGAACGCGGCGAGGTTCTCGCCGTAGCCGACTTGCGACAGCTCTTGTTCGGTGCGGTGATGCGGGCTCGCGCACGACGTCGCGGCGAGGCTGTCCGCCCACTGCTGGGCGTACGCGGCGATCGTCGTGGACCAGGTCAGCGGTGCGAGCGGCGGCGTCGTCGTCACCATCGCACGCACGGCGTTGTGGGCCGCGGTCATCCCGACGAGGCGTCCTGTCTCTCCGTCGCCGTCCGACGTGCCGCCGGTGCCGCCGCTCGCCGCGCTCGTGCCGCCATTGCCGATCAAGGTTCCCCCAGAACCCCCGGAGTTCGACGAAGGAACGCCTCCCGTGCCGCCGAAGCCGCCACTATTCGAACTGCCACCGACGCCACCGAACCCGCTCGCGCCCGGTGTGCCTCCTCCGCCGCCGATTCCTCCTCCGCCGCCGATTCCGCCGATTCCGCCGGAGCTCGTGAAGCCGCTCGCGCCCCCGACACCGCCGGACGACGGCGAGAATCCGCCGCTCGACGTGCTGGCGACGCCCCCGGAAGAAGAGCCGCCGTTGCCGTTGCCGAGTGGCGTCGACGAGTTTTCGTTTCCACCGCCGGTGCCCGATCCATTTCCGAGTTGCATCGGTGGCGGGCTCGCGTTGTTGCTGCACGCAACGACGGACAACCCGCACGAGAAAACGAGTCGGCGTAACGTTCGCGATGACGACGAGCTGAGCGCGAGATTCATCGAACTACCTGTCTTTCGATCGACGCGACGAGCCCCACCGGATCGCACGCTTGCACTACGTTCTAGCGCATTGATGGAGCGCAAACGACGTCATCGAATTCGAGTCGCATCACGCGCGCGGAAATTTTTCGGCAAGATGAAACGCGTTCATCCGACGGGACACGAAGAGCGTCGAATTGGCCTTCGAAGCTAAAGCCAGTGTGTTTGCTCCCCTCACGAGTCCCTCCTCGACACGCACGCACTCGACTCGGATCGTCTCGCCAGCGAGACGTCGGCGACGCTGCTCAACGCTGTTCGTTCAACATCGGGATGCCGCGCTGATGCGACACCGGATGCGCGCTCGGTGCGTCGCTCGCGGCGTCGAGTCGCGCGGCGTGCCCCGGCACGATGCTCCAGCCGACCGCGCCGTCGTCGTGCGGAGTGTACCGGCGATGTCGTGCGCGGCGTCGGCGCTGGTCCGCTCCGGCCGCCGCTGAACGTCGCCGTACCGATGCTGAGGAGCGGCGCGCGGAGTCCGGAATTGCCGAGGCGTCGATATTCCACGGGAACGGCGATTCTCCGGGTCGACGCGGGCCCTTGTGAAAGCCTCGTTCGACGTCGATCGCGACGAGTCGGGCACGCGGCGTTCAGGAAAAAGAGGTAAGATCACTCGATGGCTCAAGTACAGCGGAAGTCCGCGGGCGGTCTCGATGGAAGGTGAAAGCTGCGGAATTTGTGGGGGAGATGGTCGCATCGGCAATTCGTTCGGCCTGACGACGCGATGCCCGAGTTGTCACGGCACGGGACGCAAAGGCGACGGCGCGTCGGGAATGCGTGACGTCACCAAGACGAAGGCGTCCCATCATCGGCCCACGAACAAGGCCGCCGCCGAAGCGAAGCCGCAATGGCCGGTGACGTTCGAGGGCGTGCGCCTCGCGACCGAAGTACGCGACAGCGCGCTCGGGCCGCCCGAAGTGAAAGCACGGCTGATCCGCGAGATCATCGAATACGAGGAGACTCACGGGAGCTGCACGAAGACCTTCCAGAAGAAGATCCAAAAACAAGTGCGGCCCAAGCAAGGGTAGGGTGGCGACTAGCCCACCCGCGCGCGTCGCTCCCTCGCGCGGATAACGGCTCAGACCGTCTTGGCGACCGCCACGAGGTGCTCGGTCGTGATCCCGAGCTCCTTGAAGATTTCCTTGGCCGGCGCGGACATGCCGAAGCGGTCGATGCCGACGGTGGCTCCGTCGAGCCCGACGTAGCGCGCCCAGGTGCTCGTCACCGTCGCTTCGATGGCCACGCGGCGCCGGCACGACGTGGGCAACACTTGCTCGCGGTACTCCGGCGGCTGCCGGTCGAACCGCGCGAAGCACGGCATGCTCACGACGCGGGTGCCCGCGCCGAGCGATTTCGCGGCCGCGAGCGCAAGCTGCAATTCGCTGCCCGCCGATAGGAGGATCCGCTCGAGAGTCGCGGCTTCTTTCAGTGCGACGTACCCGCCTTTGAGTGCGCCCTGACGTCGCGTTTCGACCGGAATATCCGAGAGCGTCGGGACGGCTTGGCGCGTGAGCGCGAGCAACGTCGGTCCGTCGGTGCGTTCTAGCGCGGCGACGAACGCGCCGGCCGTCTCTTCCGGATCCGCAGGACGAATCACGTCGAGGTTCGGAATGATGCGAAGCCCGGGGATGGTCTCGACGGGTTCGTGGGTCGGACCGTCTTCGCCCACGCCGATGCTGTCGTGCGTGAAGATGTAGATGGCCGGCAGATGGCTCAGCGCCGCGAGGCGGATCGCGGCCCGGCAATAGTCCGCGAAGACGAGGAATGTCGCGCCGCTCGGTCGGAAAATGCCGTCGGCGGCGATGCCGTTCATGATCGAGCACATGCCGTGCTCGCGAATGCCGAAGCGGATATTTCGACCGGTGTGATGACCTGGCTTGAAGTCGTCGGGATTCTTGATGTCGCCGATGTAGTTCAAGGTCGAGCCGTACAAGTCGGCGCTGCCGCCGATGAGCAAAGGCACCTGCGCGGCGAGCGGTTGCAGTACGGTCTCGCCGGCTTTGCGCGTCGCGATGCTGGCGGCCTTGTCGAACTCGGGGATGCTCGCGAAGAGCTCCTCGTTGCTCGGCGTGCGCCGCTTCGTGTCGCTCGGCACGGTGTGCGCCGAAGCGCGCGACGCCCCGAGCTCTTCTGCGAGCTTCGGGTTCTTCGCTTTCCACGCGGCGAACGTCTCGCTCCAAGCCTTGTATTCGGCGTCGAGCGTCTTCTCGTGCTCGGCGAAGAACGCCGTCACCGCGGGCGAGACGTAGTAGGGCTCTTTCGGCAAGCCGAGCCCTTTTCGAGCCGCTTCCGCGAATTTCGCGCCGGCTTCGCCGTGTGCTTTTTGCGTCCCCGCCACCTCGGGAATGCCGCGCCCGATCAGGGTCTTGGCGATGATGAGCTGCGGTTTGCCGCTTCCGGCGAGCTTCGCGCGGTCGTACGCGGCGAAAAAGATCTCCATTTCGTGACCGTCGACGGTTTGCACGTCGAACCCGATTGCCTCGAAGCGCTTCGCGGTGTCTTCGCTCTGGGTTTCTTTCGCCATCGCGTCGAGCGTGACGGCGTTCGAATCGTAAATGAGGATGAAGTTGTCGAGCTTCTGATGGCCGGCGAACTCGACCGCCTCCATGGCCACGCCCTCTTGCATGCAGCCGTCGCCGGCGAGCACCACGACGTGGTGCGTGAAGATCCGATGCTCCTGGGTGTTGAAGCGCGCCTCCGCCATCTTCGCGGCGACGGCCATGCCGACGCCGTTCGCGATGCCCTGACCGAGCGGCCCCGACGTGGTCTCGACGCCGTTCGGCGTGTGCTCGAGCTCCGGGTGGCCCGGCGTCTTCGAGTGCAGCTGCCGGAAGCGCTTGATCTCGGCGAGCGTCATCTCCTTGTAGCCACTCAGGTGAAGCCACGCGTAGAGGAACATCGAGCCGTGGCCGGCGGAGAGGACGAAGCGGTCGCGGTCGAGCCATTCGGGGTGGCTCGGGCAATGTCGCAGGGTATTGCCGTAGAGGACCGCGCCGATCTCCGCACAGCCGAGCGGCAGCCCCAAGTGGCCGCTCTGGCTCGCGTGCACGGCGTCGATGGCGAGCCCGCGAGCGATGTTTGCAGCTTCGGAAAGTCGTTCTATCGGTAACGCCATGGGCGCGAGCGAACCACGACTCGCGGCGTCATCGCAAGTTTGACTTGCGATGATCGAGAAAGACTCCGTGGTGCGAGCAAGAGTCGAGCCCAGCGCGCAGCCTCAACGCAAGATCTCGATGAGCAGAACCCATGCGTTCACCACGCCGGCGGAGAACGCCAGAAAGACGCCGGCCACGAGGAAGTAAAGTCCGCCTCGAAAACCGAGGAGTAGAGATAGACCGGCGAGGCCAATCGGCAAGGTCGGAAGTTGGCCGGTCAGGATGCGAAAGACGAACCGGCGCTCCGGGTCCTCGCGTTTCCGATCCATCAGCTGGAGCCGTGTCGGGACCACCCAGGCGACGAACCACACGAGGAGCAGACCGATGCCGAGGGAGCGCAGGTCGAGACCCGGTACGAGGCCGATGGTCGCGACGCCGAGCGGCGAGAGCAGGACGACCAGCGTTTCCGCAGCGCGCCCCGGAAGGTGGGGGTATTGCAAGATCCGCGTCAAATTGATCGACACAGCGACGAAGAGCAGACCCGAAAGCGCGGCCGAAGCGCCGGCCTGGGCGACGAAGAAATTCTCCCAGCCGGCCGTCACCGAGGGCATCGGCCGGCTTTTTAGCGCGCGCGGCGCGAGCGCATGAATATTTCTGCGGAATACTTTGGCTTTTCCGCGTCGTTCTGCCTGTTCCTTTCGCGAACCGGTGACTATTCGTGGTTCGTGGAACGGACGCCATTTTGCGGCACGACGCGGAGCGGCGAAGGCACCCGAGATTGGACGGACGTTGAGTGAATTGAACGAGGAAGAAGCCGACGCGTTCTTCCGTAACGGCGACGCCGGAACCTACGAAGGTGGTCCTGCCGTATCGTTGGCGCCGGTCGTCGCGCCGGAGCCGTTCGACGAACACCAACCGCGGAGCGCCGAACACCTGGCGCGTCGCAACAAGTTGAAGCGCGTCGTGACCGCTGTCGTCGGTTCGCTCGGTGCCGGCTTGCTCCTCGTCGGCGTATGGCGGCTCGCGCGCACCGACGACGCGGCCTCGGTCGCGCCGTCGTCGATGCACGCCACGGTTTCGGCGTCACCACTCGCGGGCACCGGCCCGACAGAGCGCGCGGCCGCTCCGGCGGTCGCGCCGGCAATCGTCGATTTTCCTGCACCGGCGTCGGAAGCCCAATCCGCCCTCGTCGTTAGTCCCGTCGCGCGATCGTCGCTCGGCGACCCGGCCGCGCGGAGCACTCCGCGTCGAGCGCTCCGCTCAGGGCGTGCTCGCATCATGGTCGCGCACGTCACGTGGGGGCCCGCGGGGATCGCGCGCCGCTCGGCGCTCGGTGCCCGATACGTTCCGCCGACGGCGACGTTCCCCGACGTGCATCACTGAGCGCGCTGTGCGCGTTCAGGCGTCGACGCCCGTCGCGCCACCGAGACGCCGTTCAACCTCGTGCTCGAAGCGAGGCCCTGACCGAAGATATGAGGCATTTGTCCGCAATTGGGACGACTTTGCGTCGCTCCGATCGCGGAATGCCGCGCGGAACACGCTGGACCATCGGCCCGGAACTTGCTGCTTCGTGCAACACCAATGACCCCTCACGTCAGCCTGTCGACGACGAGCCCGTCGGACGCTCCGGTACGTCGTTCTGCGAGTTCTTGCGACGACCCACCCGCGCGCGAGTACTTCCGTCGCTTCGCGCATCGCACGTCGTTCCTCGTCGGGACGCCCTCGGCATTCTTGACGGCGCTCGCGGTCGTGTTCGTCTGGGCGATCACCGGACCCATCTTCCACTATTCCGATACCTGGCAGCTCGTCATCAACACTGGCACGACCATCGTGACGTTCCTGATGGTGTTCCTGATTCAGACCACGCAAAACCGGGACGCGAGCGCGGTCCACTTGAAACTCGACGAGTTGATCCGTGCGACCAAGCACGCGAGAAATCATCTGGTCGCTCTCGAACAACTTTCCGATCAGGAGCTCGCCGAGCTCGAGCTCGAGTTCAAGAAGGTGCACGACGCCGCGGCGGCACGCGGGCTCTCGGTTGCTCCGCCTCCGCCGTCGAGCGATCAACCGGTCGTCGTCCGCGGTCACGGCACGCCGCGGCCAGGCTGAAGCGCCCGGTCGAAAGTCGAGCCACGCGATCGCGACGCGCCGAGACGTTGCGCTAGAGCGACGCGCAGAAGCCGAAGCTCGCCGTGCTGCCCGGCGTGACGGGCGAGTTGTAGGACATGCCGGTGAAGACCCACTGACTGCCGCTCGTCTGCTCGGTCGCGCTCCACGTGTTGGTGAGCATGCCCTGCGCTGGAATCGCCACGGTCCAGGAGATGGGCGCACTGGTCGAGTTGGTGACCGTTACGTTGTTGCAATAGCCGGTCGCCCACGACGATTGCTGCATGACCGAGAACTGGGCGTTGCTCATCACGCTGCCGCCCGTCGTGCCGCCGTCGACGAGCGCCGGAGGCGTCATGACGCCGCCCTCCGGCACGCCGGCATCGTCGACGGGAAGCGGCGGAACCGGAGCGCCCACGTCGGCATCGGGCACCCGCGTCAAAAAATGGTTCGCTTGAACCAGCGAGAGGATGAGCCCGGACAACGACAACTTCGCGGACTGGAAATCGGCGGCGGCCTTGGACGCGCCGCACGAATCGTCGGTCGTGTCGTCGATGCCGTACGCCGAGCGGTACATCTGAAGCGCGAAGCAGTTCTGCGCGTCGGGGCTCCCTGCGAGGATGCTTGCGAGGTTCGGGACGCCGTTGAACGGACCGTTCGTGGAATTCGTTCCGACGATCTGGCCGCTCGTGTCGATCGAACCCGGCACCGGACGTCCGATGCCGTCGAATCCCTCGAAGCCGAACCCGATGGGGTCCATGAGCTGGTGACAGCTCTGGCACGGCTGATTCGCCGAGTGCGCAGTGAAGCGTTGTCGGTTCGGGACGTTCGGGTCGACGGGCGGGAGCTGCGTGTTCACGCCGGCGGGCGGCGGCGGGAGCGCCTGGCACAGGAGCTGGACGCGCACGAGCTCGCCGCGAAGCACCGGCGACGGACGGTCGGGCTTGGCTTGAGTCGCGAGCAGACCCGCCTCGGTCAAGAATCCGCTGCGACCGCTGGGCAGCGCATAGGGTTTGAGCCCGTTCGGATCCGCGGGGCCCGTGGCGTCACCGAAGCCGTAAAATTGTGCGAGCGTGTCGTTCGCGTACGTCGTCGTGCCGAGGAGCAAGCTCTGGAAGCTCGCGTTCGGGGCGCGCAGAGTGTTGACGAAGTACGCGACGCTTTCGTCGTGCATCGCCGAGACGAGGGCCGGCGTGAACTGCGGGTAGACGGTCGGATCTTTCACCGCGATCGGGAGCCGGTCCAGGAGCAACCACTGCTCGACGAAGTGCTGGAGCGCCGCTTTTGCCGAGTCGGTTTGCAAGAGCCGTTGCGTCTCCGTCGCGAGCGTCGCGGGCTGGACGAGCGCGCCGCTCGCCGCCTGGGACGCGAGCTCGGCGTCGGGCATGCTCTCGGTGAGCAGATACGACAGCTCGGACGCGACTTCGTACGGCGAGAGCGTGTAGTTCGCGCCGTTCGCCGTTCCGATTTCGGTGCGATAGAGAAAACCGGGCGATTGGAGCATCGCCATCAGGGTCGCGCGGATACCGCCTTCGAAGCCTTCGGCTCCGGCGATCGTCGTTTCGAGTGTCGTGTAGCGCGCGAGCTCGGCGTCGGTGAGCGGCCGTCGAAACGCCTTCGCGCCGAACGTCGTGATGAACGTCTTCGCGCACGTCGCGTCGCCCGCGGTGACGTCGCACGACAAAAGGTTCGTGAGATCGACGGTGCCACCGACTTCTTCCGCCGCTGCGCGCGCCTTGTCTGTGTAAATCGGCGCGACGTGCTGCGCCGAGGCGATGTCGTCGAACCCGGCGACCACGTCGTCGGGCGGAAACAGCGCGCCGTACTTCGGCGCCACGCCGAGTAAATCGCGGAGCGTGTTGTCGTATTCGAAATTCGTGAGGCGCCGGAGCACGCGATGCCCGGCCGTCGTCTTCGTCGGATCGCACTCCACCGCGTCGAACGGCGAGCACGACCCGCTGTTCGCCACGTCGACGAATGCCTTCAACTTCGCGTACTCCTGCGAACCTTGCAGGATCAGCGTCCCGCCGCCGTGGCCCGTCGGATAGAGGCCTTCGGGGCGCAAGAGCAAGACCGGCGTGCCGTTGTATTGAATCCGCGCGACGCTGGAGAACGTCGCGTAGTTCTGATCGATCGAGTTGGCGACGCTCTCGGGTTCGAACACCATGTGCGTCGTCGAGGCGAGGCCGGTCGCGTTGTGACACCCGATGCAGCGCACCGACAATATCGGTTCCCAGAGCTCGCTCCGGAAAAATTCCTTCGCTTGCGAGGTGCACGAGTCGGTCATCGTCGGCGCGGGAGCTTCATCGCCGTCGGGGCCGCTGCCGCCGCCGGTCTTGCTCGCCATTTTCTTCGACGCGCAGCCGCCGACCGCGAAGGCCGCGAGCGCGACGAGCACGGTGAGCGCGAGAGCGCGGAAAGTGGCGCGCTTCATGTGAGCCCCGGCAAGGGTCCGGTGCTGATCGACGGGTCGCCGAAGGTGCCGGTATTGAGCCCCATGCCCTGACAGAGCGACACGAGCAGCGCCTGATGCGACGCGCCCTTGAAGTCGATGTGGCGTCCAGGTGTGAGAAACCCCCCAGCTCGTCCTGCGAAGACGAAGGGGACCGACACGCCGTCGTGGAGGCGCGAATCGCCGAGCTCCTTCGTCCACACGAGGAGCGTATTGTCGAGCATCGTGCCGCTGCCGCCGGGCTCCGCCGTCGCGGCGAGTTGTTGCACCAGATAGGCGAACTGCGTCGCGTACCACCGCTCGGCTTGCACGAACGACTGCACGCCCGCGGTGTTCGTGTCGTCGCTGTGCGACAGATCGTGATGGCCCTGCGTCAGCGGCGGGTTCAACCAGGTGAACACGTGCGGGCTCACCGTGTGTGCCCATTGAATCGACGCGACCGTCGTCAGGCCGCACGCGAGCGCCGCGACGAGCAGATCCATCTGCGTCTTGCCGATCGCCGGGAAGTTGTCGTTGACGTAGACGCCGAGCGTCGGAGGCGCTTTCGGTGCAGCGCAGCCGCCCGTCGTCGTCGCAAGACCGCGCTCCGTAGTCCGGAGCGACTCGAGGTGCGCGTCGAGCTTCGCGCGCTCCGTGGCGCCGACCTGCGTCCGCAAATCGGAGATGTCACCGGTGATGGCGTCGAGGATGCTCTGGCGTCGCTTCGTGAGCTCGGCGATCTGTCCGGCGGGAAGCGCGGCCGTCGCGAACATCGACTGGAACGCCTGCGACGGATCGTCCTCGGGATCGACGAACGTGCCCGGCGCCGAGTAACACATGCGCGTCTGATTCGTGGCGCCCCACGCGCCCGTCTCGACCCCGAATTGAAGCGGCGTCACGCCGAGTTGCGCCGCGATGTATTGGTCGACGGATTTGCCGCCGGTCGGCATCGTCGCGGTGCCGTTCGCGGTGAGCATTCCGGTCATGCCCGGCGCGTGATTCTGGAACCCGACGAAATCGACGTTGCTGCAGACGATGACGTCGCTCTGAATCGGCGCGAGCGGCTCGAGGATGGAGCCGGCCGGGAACGTGAAGTCCGTCCCGGTTCCGCTCGGGTGCCAGAACTGCGGAATCGTGCCGTTCGGACTGAAGAAAATGACGAGCCGTTTCGCGACGTTCGGTGTGCCGGCCTCGGCGGGTCGTCGTGTGAAAGGGCCGAGGACCTTGCTCGCCAGGAGCGTCGCGCCGAGCCCGAGCCCGAACTGTCGCCGGCTCACTTTCATGCCGGTTTAGTCGGCCGACCCGGCGTGCGCGGCTCACGAAAGGGCGACGCGGCGAGCGCCCTGAGTCGGGGCGCCGAACCCCAACTTGGGTTGTGGGGATCGGCTTTCCGGAATCGGCCCAACTCGGCTGACCGGGATCGGTTTATCGAGAGGCGCTGCGCGGCGTGACACCGCGACGAGCCTCGCGACGCGTTGAGTTTCGTTCTACCTTGTGTGGGTGAAGAGGAGTCGAGTCGCTACGGCGATGGTCGCGTGTGGTCTCGTCGTCTCGTGCGGTTCCACGACGGAACCCACCAACACGGTGTCCGACGCCGGCACCGGTGCGAGCGGCGCAGTCGAAAACGGCGGAAGCGGTGGTAGTGGCGTTTCAGGAAGCGGCGGACTGGCGTCGAGCGGCGGAGGTTCGGTCGGATCGAGCGGTTCGTCGAACGGCGGTGCTGCCACTGGCGGTGCAACGAGCGACGGCGGAGGCGCGAGCACGATGAGTCCACTCGCCGCGTGTCGCGCCTACCTCGCGACGGCGTGCCATCGGGTCGGCGAGTGCGGCGGCAACGAACAACTCTGCCTGGGCTTGCAAGACAAGTGTCCTGATCTCTACTTTTCGCCGGGCTCGAATCGACAACCCGGCGAGCTCGTCGCATGCGGGGCCGCGTGGAACACGTTCGACTGCGGTTCCGTCATCGGCGGAGCTGCGCCGCTCTGCGTGATTGCCGGGTCGCGGGCGACGAACGAGAGCTGCGTGTTCGCCGAGCAATGCCAGTCGCTCACGTGTTCGGAGAACAACGGAACGACTTGCGGTCAATGCCTGCCCGCCGTCGCAACCGGCGCTGCCTGCGACGCGACGGTGACCTGCCCGGCTGACGAAGAATGCATGGCGACGTGCGTGAAGCCGACTCCGATGGCGGACCCACCGCCGCCCGCTCCGCCCGCGGAGCCCGGTGCTTCCTGCACGGGCTCGTGCGTCGCTGGATACATGTGTTCCGGCGGCACGTGCGGGGCCGCGCCCGCTATCGGGCAGCCGTGCACAAGTGCTTGCGCAGCCGGCGCGTATTGCGACGCGGGCACGTGCGCCGCATTCGCTGCGCCCGGCGCGAGCTGCCTCAATCCGATTCAATGCGCGCCCGGCGAGGTCTGCGTGACCGACATGACGACGGGCAATCCGACGTGCAAGGCCACCCGTCAAGTGGGCGAGATGTGCGCCGGCGCGAACGATCTGTGCATTCCGGGCGCTGGCTGCGACCAGACTGGGACGTGCACCGACGCCGGCCTTCAGGGGTTTTTCACGACGGCTTGCGGGGCGAACTGATCGCGTCGCAGACCTGTTCGCCGCGACTCGCGAAAAGCCGCCCGCGTCACGCGCCTAGTGCGGGCACGAAAACGTCACGGGGGACGGGCAGCTCGTTCCGCAGGCGTACCCGCACGTTCCCCCGTCGGTAGGGACCACACAGCACTGCTCGCCCGCTGCGCACGTGGCCGCCCCACACGGGGTGGGCCCGTAGACGGCCTCGCACGCGCCGGCTCGACAGATGGCCACGAGCGAAGCGCTGCTTGCGCCCGGGATCACGCCGCCGTCCGACGACGCGACGTTGGGCTCACATCCACAGAAACCAGGCACGACTGCGCCGCAGCCGAGCTCCGCAGCGTCGAACCTGGCCCTCTCGTACGCGGCGATGCCGATCGCTTGCGAATAACAGCAACTAATAACGTGCGTGCCGACGACGCAGTCCGCGTCCGCGCGGCAGTTCCGATCGAACGTCGGCAGATAGTACGACGGACACCCCGAAGGTCCGTTGCAAAGAAGGTCGGAACGCGGGGAACAGTACGCGACGTTGCAATAGCCGTTCGTGCACTCGAAGTGCGCGTGGCCATCCGACGACGGCGTGCCGTCCGGCAGCAAGGGACAGGTTTCACGAGTCATCGGCAGGTCGTCGTGACAGTCGGCGGCGGTGTTGCAGCTCACCTGCGGCGTACAAACGTCGGTCTGAGCAGGGCACGAACCGTTCTCGTCGGAGCACACCACGCGACACGTTTCTGGCGGCAGGGTGACTCCACCCGTCGTGACGTCCGTCGGGTAGTAACACGTCCCGCGTGTCCCACAGTCCGGGACGGGGTTGGCCGCCACCGGCGGGCAAAACACGCCGTCCGCCGGCATCACCGGGCACGAGTCCGGGGCTAGGGGATGGCACGCTCTCGGGTCGGGTCCGGCGTCGAGCCGCGACGGCTCAGGCGGGCGGTTCGAGCTCTTCTGAGTTCCGGCGTCGAGGGCGGTCGTATTCGCGCATCCGACCAGAAGAGTGGTCAGAACGCACGTCACTCCGAATCGCTTCGACATTCGTATCATACCGTCACCGCGCAGCCGATCGGCTCCCACCCACCCGCCGAAGGCAAGAGCCTAGCACCGCTACGCGGAGAGCGGGCCCCGAGCCCGCGCGTCGTCAGTTTCCGCAACCAATCCGTCCCGACGAGATCGCGACGTCGTCGAACCACAGCGTCATGGTCTGGCCCGCGTAGCTCTCCCAGCCCAGTCGGAAATTCGACAACGAGGGCTTCCAGTTCGCGACGCGGAGCCACTCCGAGCTGCCGTCTTCTGTCGCCGTGCCGTTCTCGACGAGCCCGGCGACTTCGTCGTCGTTCACCCAGGTGTCGATGGTTCCCGCCGATTCGTCGATGTGGAGCTCGATGCACGTCCACGCGGGGCTCGTCATCGGGCTCAGGCTCATCGCGACGCCCGCGGGGCTCAACGTCGGAAGCGTCGCATCGTCCGATTCGCGGTTGTACATGAGGATGCCGTCTTGGCCGCCCATGCGGATGTCCTGGCCGCCGTCGTCGTCGTCCTTCATCGCAGCGAACGTGGTGTGGCCCTGTCCGAGCGCCGTATCGAGCTGCACGAAGAATCGCGCATAGAATTGCTTGCCGACTGCGGTGACCGCGCTCGCGTTCCCGAAGAACACGTGGTCGCAATAGCCGCCGCCGCCGTCGACTCTCACCGAGTGCGACCCGTGATGAGCGACCGTGCCGTCGATGCTCAGCTTGCCCGCGCCGCTGCAGTCGACACTGGCAACCGTCCAGAGCGAGGGATCTGGGGGGCCACCTGGTGCGGCAGATTCGAACCCATCCGACAGCGCGAGCGGCGCGCCCGAGAGCGTCGCAGCGTCCGCGCTCGCGCCGCCGTTCGCTGAACCGCCACTTCCGCCGTTCGCCGAACTGCCTCCGCTATTCGTCGCACCTCCGTTCGAGCCGCTCGCGCCGCCGTCTGCGCCGCCCGTGCCGCCGAAGGTGCCCCCAGATCCTACGGACGCGCCGCCGTTGCCCGCGTTCTCGCCGCCGCCCGATGCACCGGGCGACGTTCCGGAGTCGAAGGTCGTTTGTGGGGAGTTCGCGCCGGAGCTCTTCGCGCTGCACGCGACGGCTCCGGCTACGGTGGACAGAATCGCCGTTCGACCCAGCGCGCGAAGCCACCCGTGTTCGCGGATCACGTGAATGACGCGACGTGCTCTCGGCTGCGGTCGTTGTGCCATGCGTTTCTAAAGTCGCGGGTGCACCGTTTCACGGCTCGCATTCCAGCCGGATTGGGCAAGCCGCGCGAACGAAACGAAGAGCGGAGCCACAAAACACATCGAGCGCCGCTTTCGCGACGCTCGACGTCATCACTTCACGTTCGCGAGGCGAACGCGCTTCTCAGTTGAAGGCTTCGATGAGGCCGGCTGCGCCTTGGCCGCCGCCGACGCACATCGTCACGAGGCCGAACTTCTTCTTGTCGCGGCGGAGCGCGCGAAGAATGTGGCCGACGAGACGCGAACCGGTGGCGCCGTAGGGATGACCGATGCTGATCGAGCCGCCATCGGGGTTGTACGTCGTGGGGTCGAAGTCGAGCTTGTCGCGGCAGTAGAGACACTGCGACGCGAAGGCTTCGTTCAACTCGACAACGTCGAAGCTTGACGGCTTGAGCTTCAGCCGCGCGGTCAGCTTGCCAACCGCCGGGATCGGCCCCACGCCCATCACGCGGGGCGCGACACCGGCGGTGGCGTAGCCGAGGATGCGGGCGATTGGCTTGAGCCCATGCGCTTCCGCTGCTCTGGCCGAGGCAATGATGAGCGCCGCGGCGCCGTCGTTGACGCCGGAGGCGTTGCCCGCGGTGACGCTGCCGCCCTCGCGCACGATTCCTGCGAGCTTCGCCAGCGCCTCGAGCGTTGTGTCGGCGCGCGGATGCTCGTCCTTCACAACCCGGGTCACGTTGCCCTTGCGGTCTTTCATCTCGACCGCGACAATTTCCTCGTCGAACGTTCCCTTCGCCTGGGCCGCCGCGGCGCGCTTTTGCGAGCGCAGGGCGAAAGCGTCTTGATCAGCGCGCGAAACCTGATGCTCGTCGGCGACATTCTCGGCCGTCTCCGGCATCGAGTCGACACCGTAGAGTTTTTTCATCGCG
>DATBBD010000448.1:0-4240 GCA_036271175.1 Polyangiaceae bacterium
GGCTTCCCGTTTCGTACTTGTAGAAGCCGGCGCTCGTTTTCTGGCCGTAACGGCCCATCTCGGCGAGGCGATCGGGCACCGCGCCGCTGTAGCGCTCGCCCGCGGGGGGCTTCGGCTGCGCTTTGCGAATGCGCCATCCCACGTCGAGGCCCGCGAGATCGCTCGTCGCGCAGGGACCCATCGCAAACCCGAACGAGGTGATGACCTTGTCGAGCTGCTCGGGCAAGGCGCCCTCCTGGATCAGGAAATTCGCCTCGCGATAGTACTGATGCAGCATTCGATTGCCGACGAAGCCGTGGCAAACGCCGACGACCACGCCGACCTTGCCGATGTCCTTCGACATCTTGAGGGCCGTCGCGACCACGGTTTTGGAGGTCTTCTTCGCGCGCACGATCTCGAGCAGGCGCATCACGTTGGCCGGGCTGAAAAAGTGGAGCCCGATGACCTGCTCGGGGCGCGACGTCGCTTCCGCGATGGTGTTCACGTCGAGGGTGGACGTGTTGGTCGCGAGGATCGCGTCTTTCTTGCAGAGGGCGTCGAGCTTGCCGAAAATTTCCTTCTTCAGACCCATCTCCTCGAACACCGCCTCGACGACGAGATCGACGTCGCGGAGATTCTCCCAATCGGTCGTGCCGTGGATGCGACCCACGCGCGCGTCCATGTCGCTCTGGGAGAGCTTTCCCTTCTTGAGGGTGGCGCCGTAGTTCTTGCGGATGAGGTCGAGGCCTTTTTCGACGAACGCCGCCTCGCGATCGACGAGCTGGACGTCGATGCCGGCGTTCGCGAACACCATCGCGATTCCGCCGCCCATCGTGCCGGCGCCGAGCACCGCGGCGCGACGAACTGGCAGCGTCGGGGTATCCGACGCGACGTCCGGAATTTTCGCGGCTTTCCGCTCGGCGAAGAACACGTGCCGCATCGCCGCAGACTCGACCGAAGCGATCGCCTCTTCGATGAGCTGGCGCTCCCGCTTGAGCCCCTCGTCGAACGGGAGCTCGAGAGCGGCCATGACCGCCTCCACGCAGCGGAGCGGCGCGCGTGCGCCTCGGCCGCGCTGCGCCGCGTCCTTCTTCGCGCGCTCGAACAACTCCGGTTTCGCCTTCGCGGCCACGACGTGCGCGTCGAGGTCGCGAACGCGCGGCAGCGGTTTGCCGGCGACGCCTTCGGCGAAGCGAACCGCGCCGGCGAGCAGATCGCCGTCGATGAGCGCGTCGACGATGCCGAGCGACTTGGCCTCGGTCGCGCCGATCGGATCGCCGCCCACGATCATGTCGAGCGCCTTCTCGAACCCGATGAGTCGCGGCAGACGCTGGGTGCCGCCGGCGCCCGGCAAGATCCCGAGCTTCACTTCGGGCAGCCCGCACTTCGCCGTCGGCGACGCGACGCGGTAGTTGCATCCGAGCGCGACTTCGAGGCCGCCCCCGAGCGCGGTGCCGAAGATCGCGGCGACGACCGGCTTCGTGCTCGCGTCGAACGCGGCGATGACGTCGCCGAGCGGCGGGCTCTTCGGCGGTTTGCCGAACTCGGTGATGTCGGCGCCCGCGATGAACGTCCGACCTTTGCACGCGAGCACGACGGCCGTGACGCCGTCGTCGGCGAGCGCGGCGTTCAGGCCCTCGACCAGGCCCTGACGGACGGCTTGGCTCAACGCATTCACCGGTGGGCTATCCACCGTGATGATTCCGACGGATCCTTGCTTTGCGAACTCGACGACTCGGCTCATGGACGCACCTCGTTGCTCGCGTCGTAGCCGGCCGATAAGCCGGGAGTCAACGGAAGTTGTCCGACGGCGTCTTAGCCGCGAAGCCACTGTGCGAGCGCGGCGCGCAGTTCGCGCGGATCGAGGATCCGGTGCAGCGAGCCGACCTGGAGCGCGCGCTCGACGGTGTGCACCGCGTCGAACTCGGCGGCCACCTCGGCTTGCTTGTCGAGCATGGCTTCTTCCAGCGCGCGATTCACCTGAGCGCGCCCGGCAGTTCGAGCCGCTGGGTCGCGGACGCCATCCAAGCTGGCGCGCGCGGCAAGGACCCGTTCGTCGGCGCGCGCGCGCTTGTGGACATCGCGACCGAACACGACGGCGGCCGCGGCGGCCCCACCGATAACGGAGGCATACGACCCGGAGAGCGCGATCACCTCCATGCCGTCGTTCAGCTCGCTCGAGAACACGACGTAAGCCCCGCCGTGATAGCGCGTGACCACGACGAACGCGATCTTGCCCTGGAACCGCACGACCGCGCGCGCGATCTCCGCCCCCATTTCGAGGACGCCGCGCCGCATGGACTCCGGAGAGCCGTCGAAGCCGGACAAGTTCGCGAGGATCACTGCGGAGCGATTGCCGCTCGCGGAATTCAACGCTCGCGCGACCTTTTTCGACGACGGGGGAAACAACGTCGCGGCCGTCCACGCGGTCGGGCCGTCGTTCGGCGTGTAGCCGATACGCGGGAGTTGCCGGCTCTCGATGCCGATCAACGTCGTGGGCGTCCCGCCGATGTGGCAATCCCACACGATCGCCGTCTGCGCGTCGGACCAGTCGCGCCACCGCTCGAGCGCGCCCGCGTCGGCGTCGACGACCGCGCGGAGGATCGACCGCATCGAGAACGGCCGTTTGCGCCCGGGGTTCGACTCCGACGAAAAAATGTCGCCGATCGTCCGGTAGCCTTCGTCGCCCTCGTACGAAAACTCGGTGATGTCGCGCGTCGACGGATCGCGCGTCTCGAACCGGCGCGGACCGCTTTCGCCCGGCGCCTTGTAGCTCACGCCGTAATATTCGAGGAGGATCCAATAAGCGTCCGAGAGGTCGCGCGCGCGGTACTGCGCTTGGCCGTTGGGGCCCATGATGCGCTCGTAACCGCCGATGCCCACTTCGTCTTCGGCCGCGACGCCGCCGGAAAACTGAAGCGCGGCGCGACCGGTGAGCACCATCGACGCGGTCGGCAGCATCACCAGGATACCGCGCGTGCGCAGGCCCATCGTCGCGAGCGCGTCGAAGTAGCTCTGCGCTCCGACGTTGACGCCCGGCAAGATGAGATTCACCTCGCCCCCGCCGTCGGTGAACGTCACGAGACGGCGGACGACGCGCGCAGTCGCGTCGAGGTTCTCGGTGCCGCTGTCCATCGCGATGCGTGCCCCAGAAGAAACGGCGACCCACTCGACGGGAATGGCCTCCTGCTCGGCGAGATCGATCGCGGCGACGATGCGGTCACATTCCGCTCCCGAGAGCGCGCCCATGTCCACCGTCGGGTCGCTCAGCACGAGCACGCGGCGCATGCCTTCGGGATGTTTCTTGGTGGGCGTGGAGATGACGCCGATGACGATCGCGCAGGTGTTTCGCCCCGGTTCGCGATTCACCGGCACCGCGCGGCGCTCGACCAGGTCGTACTCGACGAAACCGCCGCGACCGGTGGGCTGACCGATCCCGAGGAGGCCTGGCTCCGGCGGCCCGGTGAACAGACGCACGATCTCGTACGGGTACGTGAGGCCGCGAGCGCGGGCGAGCGCGACGCGACGCTCGTACGAGCCCGCGGGTTCGAGCGGCCGATCGTGGGGCGCTCGAATCGACCACTCGACGCGACCGCCGGTCGGATTACCGGCGAGGATTTCGACTTTCTGCGCGCGCGTCGCGGGGTGTTTGCCGTCGATCCGCGCGAGCCGGACGATGACGCGCTCGAGGCCGAGATGTCCGGTCTCCGGTGCGAGCCGGCGGAGCGCTCCGCCGACGAGCCGCTCGTTCAAGATGACCGCGGGACGCACCAGCAAATAGAGCCGGTTCCAGTGGAGCCGCTGCGCGTTCTCTCGCTGGCTCTGAATCGAGCGCATCGCCTCGATCGCCGCGTGAAACCGGTGCTCGAAGCTCGCGAGCTCCGGCGCCGTCGGCGCTTTCGGGCCGAGGTCGATCACCTCGGCGAACACGAAGATGCGCTCGTCGCCGCGGCCTTCGCGCGATTTTCCGAAGAGCGCGAGGATGCCGTCGAAGCCGGCGAGCTCGATGCGCTCGAGCTCGAAGTTCGACAGGCGCCAGAGCTCGTAGCGGCGAGCTTGCTCCACGGTGAGCCCGAGCGGCTCGGCGATCGCGGCGAGGTCGGTGCCTTCGGGCGGCGGCACGACGGTGAGATCGAGATCGACGCGGCTCGCAGCCGCGAGATCGACCGAGTCGCTTCTGCGATCGAAGAGGACGAAGCGGAGCTGCGCCGCGAGATCGGAGACCGTCGGTTTCACCGTTCCGCGAAGCATCCACACGCGG
>DATBBD010000449.1:0-4580 GCA_036271175.1 Polyangiaceae bacterium
GCCGCCGGTAAGTTCGAGGCGTAGTGGCTCGCCGAATACGCGAGGCTCACCGTCTGGCTGTCGAACTCGCCGGGGAGCGTGTAGCTGAGGCCGGTGCTCGCGGTGAGCACTTCGTCGCGCACGGCGATCGTCTTCCCATCGACGACGACGGACGGCGCGGGCACGATCGAACGCGACGCTTCGATCTGAAGCGCGACCGGGAGGCGATTGTAAGAGTACGCGAGCGACCCGGTGACTTCGGAGACACGCGAGTAATAAGTGAGGTTCGCCGCGACGGAGTGATTGTCGACGATGTCCGAACCCGTCGCGCCGAGCGTGAACGCTGGGCCGAACACACCGGAGGCGTAGTTCACCGAGTACGTGTACGGGCCGAGCGTCGGTAACGGGTTGTACGCCACGACCGGCCAATTTCGATGGGGGGGGTCCTCGGGCGGCGCGGGATGCGCGTCGACGTAGGGTTCGACCGGCAAGAACGTCGCAGCGTCGAGCGGCATCGAAAACAGGTCGAAGCCCTTCGACGTGTACCCGACGTACACGAACGCTTTGCCATCCGGCGACGCCTCCGGCATGTACGCGCCGTTCACGACGTTCGTGACTTGGCGCAACGTTCGCGTCGCGACGTCGTAGGCGTACACGTTCGCGATCCCGGTGCGATCCGAGCTGAACAGCACCGTGTGGCCGTCGGGCGTCCACGACGGCTCGACGTCGAGCGCGCGGTCGTGCGTGACGTCGATGAAACTCCCGGTGGCGACGTCGACGACGCGCACGTCGCGATAGCCGCCCCGCGTCCACGCGCTGTACGCAACGTGGGTACCATCCGGCGAAAAGCGCGGCGTATACGCCTGTTCGTACTGCGCGCTCGCGACGAGCCGGCGCGCGCTCACGATGCCGCCGTCGGGCGATACGTCGGCGATGCGGAGCGTCGTGGTCCCGACGTGGTTCGTGACGAACACCATGCGGCGCCCGTCCGCGCTCACGTCGGGACTCCGTGCGCGGAGGCCCACGGTCCAGCGTTCGCGCGTCGCGTGGCCGTTGGGCGCGTCGTGGCCGAGTGCTTGACGGAAGAGATCGTCGAAATCGTGAAAGCGGCGGGACGGCGCGACGCTGTCGAAGACGAAGCCGCAATCGGTGTCGAACGACGCCGTTCGCGGGTTCCCGTTCGCGCGCGTGACGAGCTCGAGACGATTCTCGTCGGCGCCGCTTCCGACGAGCGGAAGTCGGTAAAAGCCCGGCGGACGCTGTCCGTCGTCTCGGAAGTAGAGGAGCTCCTCGCCGTCGCCCTCACCGCGGCCGCCGCGGGTGCGCGCGCAGCGGGGGATGAACCGCGGGCTCGTCGCGACGCGCCCGCCGTGCGTGAGTCGCGTGCCCTCGCGGAGGCCACGGCTCCGTACCGCGTCGGCTTGCGCCCGGTACTTCTCTTTCAACGTCGCGACGAAAGCTCGGTAGAGCTCGGGGTAAGTTCGGCCCGTCGCGCGCCGGATCGCGCGATTGATCCCCCACGGGATCGGATTGTTTCCGTAGTCGGCCGCGACGGCGGCGAACGTGTCGAGACCGTACGTGTCGAGAATGAAGCCGTAGAAACGGCCTCCGTAGAGATACCAGAGATCGCCGCTCGGCCAGCGCCGCACGGCGTGACTGATCTCGTCGAGGCCGGCGACATTGTCTCCGAGAACGTCGGCGCGAAGATACATGTCGTATTGCGAAGAGCGGAGGCGGCCGCCGCTCGTGAACTTGCTCTCCATCGCGACGGCGAGGCCCTCGAGGAGCCAATGCGGCTGCACCTCGTTCGGCGCGTACGTCTTGCCGACGAGCGCGTTGATGATCGCCGCCGGACCGGAAATGTTGTCGATGTGAAAGATGTGCGTCTGTTCGTGCGTGAGTAGCTCGAGCGACCAGTCGTCGTAGTCGGCGAGCGGCGACAGATCGTCGGGTGCCGACACCACGAGTCGAATCGCGTTGTAGGGCACGCCCGACGCCGACCCGTTCGCCGCGTCGGATTCGTCTTCGAGGAGCACGTGAGTCAGGTCGGGAGGCGCTGCGCCGACGGGGCCGACCAGCCGCTCTCGCACCGTCTCCGCGAGGGTCGCCGTACGCTGCGCGAGCTCCTCGAGGCCCGCGTGATAGTGCACGCGAAAGTGCGGCGTCTCGATCGTGAACCACTGAAGATACGGGTCGCCCGCGTGGGCGGTCCGCGTCAAAAGAGCGATGGCGGCGAGCGCGAAGAGGGTCCGCGCGCGCGAGCCGTGAGCCGTCACAGATCGTCGTGGAAGAGCGGTTCGCGATTGCGAACGTACCGGTAAACGAGCTGCCGGCCTTCGGGCGTGATCTCGGTGAACTGCGCGCCGAAACCCGGAGGCGCCTCGAGGCCGCTCGCGCTCGAGAGCGGCGCTTCGCGCGTCCATCGCACGACGCCCTTGGCCTGGAACTCGTACCCGCCCGGCATGGTGACGTGAATCAGGAGCTCGCGACCGATGAGCGGGATCTGATAGGTGGCGATGAAAATGCCGCCCGAGTCGATGACGTCGTTACCGCTCAGGCCCTTGTAAAAGTTCGTCGCGCTGTGAACGCCGAGCTCGGCGTCGACGCGAACGAGCCCGCCCGCTGCCAGGGGCGGAGCGGCTTGTTGCGCCGCCGGCGAAACGCGAGCGGCTTGTGGGGGCGCCGCTTGCGGTTGTCGCGGGGGCGCCTGCGGCGGCGCTTGATACTGAGGTTGAGGCGGCGGCTGATATTGCGGGGGGGCCGGCGGAGCGGCGCGCGGAGGCACGGCCGGCGGAGCGGCGGCGGGCATGGTGCCGAAGCTCGGCGCGGGCGCCACCTGCGTGAGACCGTGAACGAGCCCGAGGGAGCCGGCGACGGCTTCGATGGCTTGCATCACCGCGGGGTGATTGCTGGCGTCGGCTTGAAGAGCGCCGAGAGCGCGCCGAACGGATTCGAGCGCGTGCGGGGCGGCTTGAGCCCGCGATGCGCCTCCGCTGGCCTCGATCTGGTGGAGCGCGCTCATCGCGTGGGCCACGGGCTCCGCGACGTTCAGCAGCGCGGCGGGGACGCCGGGCGACTGCAGCGCTGCGAGCCCCTGAGCGAGACGCTCTCGGGCAGTTCGGGCCATGTTGACTGGGTCGCTCATCCGTCCTCCTAGGGACTCGTTATCCTATAACACTAAGCCCATCCGAGCCGCCAAAGCGAGGGCGAACGGGCGGGCCGTCATCGTCGTCGCGGGCGGCGAAGCGGCAGGCAGGCACCGACCAGCGGGCACCGAAAAGTTGGTCCGTCGTGGGCCTGGCTGATACCTCGATGCCATGGTGCGCGCTGCGAGCGGCGGCTCATTTCGGCCGATGCTGCGAACGGGGGAACGTTTCGACCCCGACGCCGCCCGTCGCCCACTCTTGGTCTTCGAAGACGTCCACAAGGCGTATCGAGCCGATAGTCCGGTGCTGCGCGGCCTCCGGCTGCAGATCGAGCGCGGCGAGTTCGTGTTCTTCACGGGCCCGTCGGGCGCCGGCAAGAGCACCCTCCTTCGCCTCCTTTATGCGGCCGAGTCGGTCGACGACGGACGGATCCTGTTCATGGGGCGCGAGATCGGACGGCTCCGCCCGGAGTCGATTCCCTACCTACGCCGCAACATCGGGATCGTGTTTCAGGACTTCAAGCTGATCGGGAACTTCAGCGTCTGGCAAAATGTCGCCCTGCCGCTCGAGGTGCTCGGCGTACCGGCGCGCCTCATCCGCACGCGGGTCGGCGAGGTGCTCGAACGCGTCGGGCTAGGGGGCCGAGGCGCGGAACGCGCCGACACGCTATCGGGCGGCGAGCAGCAGCGCGTCGCGGTGGCGCGGGCCATCGTCGGCGAACCCGCGCTCGTCCTCGCCGACGAACCGACGGGCAATCTCGATCCACTCCTCGCGATCGACATCCTCGGCTTGTTCGAGGACATCAACGAGACGGGCGCGACGGTGCTCTTCGCGACGCACGACCGCTCGCTGCTCGATATCCGTCCTCATCGAGTCATCGTGCTCGACGAGGGCAAGGCGACCGACGCGCCGTACGGTCTCGGCGGCGGCGCCGAGTTCGACGGCCTCGAAGTCGCTTAGACGACGCTTGGGACGACCTCCGGGGTGAAGAAGACACGATGACTCCTCTCGAACGAGCGTGGCGCGGCGGCAAAAGTGACTTCCGCATGCACGTGCTCAGCATCTTCAGCGTGTCGGTTGCGTTCGTTTGCATGGCGGCGGCGCTGCTCGTCGTGGTCAACGTCCAGTCGCTGCGCGACACCTGGGCGAAGTCGGGGCGCGCGTCCGTTTACCTGCGACCGGACGCGACGCGCGCGGCAGCGGCGGAGATCGAGCAGGCCCTCGTCGCGACGCCCCACGTGCGCTCGGTCCGCTACGTCTCGGCGGACGACGCGCGTAAGGAAATCCTCGCCGATCGAACGGACCCGATCCTCGCCGAGCTCCCGTCGGAGGCGTTTCCCGCGTCGCTCGAGGTGATGCTCGACGACGACGCGGCGCAGACCGGCGTCGAGAAGCTTTCCACGACGCTCTCGTCGCTCCCGGCGGTGGAATCCGTCGAGACGTACCAGTCGTGGA
>DATBBD010000450.1:0-15801 GCA_036271175.1 Polyangiaceae bacterium
TGCACGCCTTCACGCAGACGTTCGTGAAGTTCACGTTCCGGTTCACGACGTACGTCGCTTGGTCGCCGGCCTGCTCGCGGCAGAGCGCGTCGGCGACGCGTTCGAGCGCCGCGAGATCCGCTCCCGCCGCATCGAACAGAAACGCGGCGTCCCCGACTCCGAGATCGTGCCCTTCGAGGGATCGCTCGAGGAGCGTGCGAACCTTCGTGCTCGTCTCGCCGAGCAGCGCGTCGACGTCGCGTTCGCTGTTCACGACGGCTCCGCCTCTCTCAGGTTCGGGGCAGCTCTCGCGGCGATCGGCGCGCGCAACGACGCTTTCTTGCGTTCGACGCGCTCGAGTAACGACGGATCGAGAAAGTCCCGGTTTTCGATGTAGCTATCGTAGATCGGAAGGCGCGGTCCGAGTGAGAAACCGAGGTCCGAAAGCACGCCTGCGAGCGCCTCGACGTGGGGCCAGGGGCGATCGGGATTGATGAAGTCGGGCGTGACCGGCGAAATGCCGCCGAAGTCGTTGATGCCGGATTCGACGAGGAGCTTCGCTCGCTCGGGGTTCAAGTTCGGCGGCGCTTGCACCGAGACGTCGTGGTCGAGAATGAGGCGCGCAAGGGCCACGGCGTGCGCGACGTCTTCCTCCGTGGGCGGGCGCGCGACGGACATCCGCGTGTCGGTATGCGGGTCGAAATTCTGCACGATGACTTCCTGAATGTGGCCGTGTTCGCGGTGCGAACGACGAATGGCGAGCAACGCTTCGACCCTCTCGCGACGCGTCTCACCGATCCCAATCAAAATTCCCGTCGTGAAAGGAATGCGCAGGCGGCCCGCGTCGTCGAGCATGCGGAGCCGTCGTGCGGGTCGCTTGTCGGGCGCCCGATGATGCGGCATGCCGCGCACGCAGAGCCGTTCGCTCACGTTCTCGAGCATGAGCCCGAGACTGACGTTGACCGGCCTGAGGCGAGTCATTTCGGCGGCCGTGAGGATGCCCGCGTTGGTGTGCGGCAAGAGACCGAGCGACAGCGCGCGATCGCACGCCCACTCGAGATAGTCGACGGTGCTGCCGTGACCGAATTCGGCGAGCGTCGTTCGATACGATGGGAACGCCGTCTCCGGCGTGTCCCCCAGGCAGAAGAGCGCCTCGATGCAGCCGTGCGACGCGCCGCGAGCCAGCAAGTCATCGACGTCTGCATGGGTCATCGTCCACTCACCCGCGTCCCCCGGCGACCGCCTGAAGGCGCAATAGTCGCAGCGGTTGCGGCAGAGATTCGTGAGCGGCAGAAAAATCTTCGGCGAGTACGTGAGCGCACGCCCCCAGACGGCGTCGCGCAATTCCGCGGCACGCGCGGCGAGAGAAACGACCTCTCGAGGAGACGCTCCGGCCATGGCAATCGCCTGCTCGTCGGAAAGCAGCGGGAACGACTCTGAATTCAACGAGCTCACCGGCGCGAACTTTTGCACCGACCGGCGCCAGCTTCTACTGATTGAGCAGGCGGCGCCTCGATCTGGCTTCGATCCGGCTTCGATTTTTCGCGGTTCGTCGTGACCCAGCCCTTGTTTCCGCCGACGCGGTATCGGCGGGAAGCGCGTGGAACGCGCTCGACAAAAGGAGAAAAGTCGCGCGCGGCTCCGCGGAGCTGGGCTATGAAAAGCCTCGGCATCGGCGGACACGCTCGGCCAGCGGGCTGAATCATGCACGATCGAAGCACCCCTCACGACGGCTCGAACACGCAGGCGCGGCGCGGGTTCGCGAGCGCACGCGTGCTTCGAACGCTCGGCGTCCTCTCGATGGGGCTCGGATGCTTGATCGCCGGGTGTGCGACCGGCGGAGAAATACCGAGCAGCGAGATCGAGTCGTTCGATAGCGGGCTCATCGGCGCTGGTGCGAACCCAGGCGACCAGAGCGGCGGCGCGACCGCTAGCTCCGGCGGTTCATCGAACGGCAGTGGCGGCTCGAACATCGCCGATACAGGCGGCTTCGGGGGTTTGAACGACGGCGGCAACACGTCGGACGGGTTCGGCGGTTCGGAGAGCGGCGGCTCGAGCGCGGGCGGCACTTCGGACACGGGCGGGACAACGAACACCGGCGGCTCGGCGAGTGGCGGCGACAACTCCGGTGGTACTGCAGGTTCGGAGAGCGGCGGAAGCAGCGGAACTGCGTCGGGCGGCGCAACGTCGGCAGGTGGAACGACGGACACCGGCGGCGCGACGTCTTCGGGCGGCGCGACGTCTTCGGGTGGAGCCACGGACACCGGCGGCACGACGTCTTCGGGTGGAACCACGAACACCGGTGGAACGACGGACACTGGCGGCACCTCGTCTTCAGGTGGAACGACGGACACCGGCGGCAACACCGCCTCTGGCGGCACGACGTCATCTGGCGGCACGAGCTCAGGGTCCGGCGGCTCTCACAACGGTTGCAACAGTTTGCGTTGCCCGCTCTGCCTCAGCTCGCTCGGACTCCCTTGTTGCACCTCGGACGACGTCTGCGGGTGCAAGCCGCTGCTCGGCGGGAAATGCCAGTGACGTCGCCGACCTTGCGCTAATCTCTTCGCGATGCGACTCGGACTCACGACCGGTTATTCGGGTGCGGAAGTAAACGTCAACCTCGAGCTCGTGAAGGAAGCCGAGCGCCTCGGTTACAGCTCGGTGTGGACCGCCGAAGCGTACGGCTCGGACGCGATCACGCCGCTCACGTGGATCGGCGCACACACCACGACGATCAAGCTCGGCACGGCGATCATGCAATTGCCGGCGCGTTCACCGGCGATGACCGCAATGACCGCGATGACCCTGGACGCGCTCTCCGGCGGTCGATTCATCCTCGGCCTCGGCACGTCGGGTCCGCAAGTCGTCGAAGGCTGGCACGGTGCGCCGTTCGGCAAGCCGCTCACGTGGCTCCGCGAATACGTCGCCATCGTGAAAAAAATCCTCGCACGCGAAGAACCGCTGTCGTTCGAGGGCGAGCGCTACCAGCTCCCGTATCACGGCCCTGGTTCGGTCGGTCTCGGCAAGCCGTTGAAGAGCATCCTTCACGGCAGACCGAACATCCCGATTTACACGGGGTCCATGGCGCCGGCGAGCCAGGCCTTCTCCGCCGAGGTCTGCGACGGCCTCTTGCTCACGTGCGTTCACCCGGAACGACTCGACGTGATCGAACAGAGCATCGACGTCGGGTTCGCGAAGACCCACGGCAAGAAGAGCCTCGCCAACTTCGACATCGCGCCGACCGTCATCACCGTCGTCGGCGACGACCTCGACGCGTGCCGCCTTCCGATCAAGTTCAATCTCGCGCTCTACATCGGCGGGATGGGCGCCAAAGACAAGAATTTCTACAACGAGTACGTCTCGAAGGTGGGCTTCGCCGACGCGGCGAAGAAGGTGCAAGAGCTCTATCTCGCCGGAAAAAAGACCGAAGCCGTCAACGCCGTTCCCGACGCACTCGTCGACGCGCTTCACCTCGTCGGGCCGAAGGAGCGCATTCGCGATCGCTTCCAAGCGTGGAAGGAGTCGAAGGTCGGCACGATGCTCATCGCGACGCAACAGCCCGAAGCGCTCCGGTTGATGGCCGAGCTCGCGTTCTCCTAGTCGCAACGCTCAGCGGCGGCCCTCCTCTCATCCTGCTCTTCTAGAGAAACCACTCGGCGCCGAAATGGGCGGATAAGTATTGGTCGCTCGCGCTGGTCGCGATCGGCGCGGTGCCGGCATTCGCTGCGTTCGCGGCCGAGCCGTTCATCGTGACGGAATAGTGTTCGAGGCCACCGCCCGCGACGGCGTAGAGACTTCCGAGTAGCCGGTATTCGACCGAGACGCCGAGATCGACGGCATTCGCGCTCGCCGACGGAAACCACGCCGATGACGCGAGATCGCCGAACGACAGCACTTTGCGATAGCCGAGGGATGCGCCGACGCCGAAATCGCCGAAGCGAAGGCGCGCGTCGATGCCCGGACGGATGTAGCCGTAGCTCACGTCGGGGACGAAGCTGCGCGTCGGCGCGGCGCCCGCGGCGGCAACGGTGCTCGGATCGAGTGCGCCGTCGATATGGAACGATTGCCCGCCGTATCGAAACGAGACGCCGATTTCGTGGACCCCGAGCGGGATGCGACCGCGAACGCCGACGTCGTACGTCTGCATGGACGTTCCGTAGTTTTCCGAGCCGCCGTCGTCGCGCCCCGACGACACGCCGAAGCTCTGCGCGAACGACGCGACGAGCCCGATATTCGCGGCGACACCGGTCGTGAAGTGCGCGCCGGGGTACCACTCGCCGCCGAGCCACAGCGCGGGAGCGCCGCCGAGCCCGTAGCCGCGCAGCCCATTTCCCGCGCCGCTGTACGAGAAGTCGCGTGAAAATACCCTGAGCCCCGCCGACAGCGCGAGCGGCGAGTCGACCCGTTCGCCCGGCGACGATGACCGCTTCGGGCCGTTGTCGGCCGGCGCCGTCGCTGCCGAATCGGAATCCGTCGCGATCGCAGCGTTGTCCGCGACGACGTCGCCCACGGCGTCGGGTTCGGAGGCATCGGCGTGCTCCTTCGCATCGGAGTCGTCTTTCGCCGGCGTGCCTTCGTCGAGCTTCACACCGCCGGCGAGGGCGCCGACCAACTCGTCCGGCACCTTGCGATCGAGCGCGCGCAAGAGTCCGTCGAAAGATTTGGCCTTAGCGACGATCGAGTCGCCGGCCAGAGCTCCGTCAGACGCGTTTCGAACCGTCAGCGAGACCGACCAACGATGACCCGACCCTTCGACGTGCCCGACGACGAACTTGTCGACGTGACGTCGCTTGCCGAGTTTCACGAACGCCGGCGCGTCGTCTCCCGGATCGGCGATGGGCTTCCCTTTCGCGACCGAAACGTCGGCACCGTTCAGCGCCTTGGCGACACGGGCTTCGACGACGCGGTGTTGTTCGCCGGTGAACGTCACGATCGCGACCGATTCGGCGTCGGCGGCGCACGCGAAGCTCGCCGAGGCGAGGCCCGCCGCTAGCGCGGTTACGATGCTGAGCACGCGGGGGTTGTTCATCGTCGCGACACGGGGCTCAGTGGGTAAGGTGACGTTGCGGCGCCGCGAACGAGAGCGGAGTCGCCCCTCGCACGCGCACCGAACTCCAGCCCGCTTGCGGTTCCGGCACGAGCAACGACGAGCCCGCTCCGTCGGCGATTTCCGTACGGTAGACCGTAATCGTCGTGGTCACGGCGCCGTTCGCGTCGAGCACGTCCGCCGGCTCGGGAACGCCGTACGGCATGCCGGGACGCGAGAAGGGAATGCCCCAGCGCGGCCCGTGAGCGTCCACAATGAGCACGCGGTACGACGCGACGAGGGCCGCGTTCTCGACGACCTCGGGGGCGCCGTTCACGTAGGCGACGCGATTGAGAAGGCCTTCGTACGTGTAGTCGCTGATCCACTTGTCGTTGCAGTAACCCATGATGTCCGTCGATTTGATGGGATCGTGGAACGTCGCGCCGCGGATGTCGTAGCCCCAGACGCCGATCTCCGCGTTCGGGTACGGATAGTTGGGATCGACACCGCTGATCTGGCCGCCGGGCGCGCACGGCGAGTGATTCCGACCATGGTTGTGGCCGACTTCGTGGGCCATCGTTTCCACCGACGTCTCGTCATCGAAGGCGAGACCCACCGCGGCGCGACTGCTCGCGTCGTTCTCGTCCGCGACGAACCCGATGCCGGCCGTGCAGCTCACCTGACAATATTGTTGCAGGGTGTCGGTCGGTGTGACGAAACCGAAGTAGTACACGTCCGACGCGGGTTGGTCCGACTCCCGTTGCGCGCGGATCTGGTCGAGCATGCCGCTCCAGTCGATCGGATAATCGGTCGAGATCCCCGTTCCAGGGGTGATGCTGATGTCCGTGATGGGATACATCGCCATCATCATGGCGCGGTAGAGCGCGAGCACGCCGTCCGAGGTATCCGGTGTGTGTCCATTGGTCTGGACGGGCACGATGACGATCTTGAGCGGGCCCGTTTGGCGCGCGGAAAGCGCCGTCTGGCCGGTCGCCGGAAATCGCGGGGATGCCGTGGTGCCGGTTCCGGTCGCGCATTCGGCGAGCTCGACCGAATATTGCGTCGCGTCCTGGATCTTCGCGGCGGGGACGTCGATCTGAAACGTCGAGGTCGTGTCGGCGTCTGTCGAGTCCGTGGACGGCGTGGCCTTCGCGAAGAACTGATCTTGCGTCGTGCCGTTGGTGATGCTCACGCGCGCCGAAAGCTGGCGCGGCGTCCAGCCCGACTCGGGGTGGACGTACACGCGGAAGAGCGCCTCGCGACCTTGCGTGAGGTCGGCGTTGCGCGCCGTCGGGTCGACGGCTTGTCCGTTCGTCTCGAGGGGGATCTTCACCGACTGATAGACGGCGACTTGCGAGATGCTGATGTCGAGGGCGGTCGTGCCGCATCCGTCCGCGCCGGAGGGAGCTTCGCAGTTTCCGGCGCTGCAGGTCTGACCGGAGCCGCAGGTCTGGTTGCACGCACCGCAGTTCTTCGGGTCCGAAGCGATGTCAGTGCACGCGCCGTTGCAAACGGCGCTGCCGGTCGCGCAGCCACACGTCCCCGCCGTGCACACCATGCCGCCGGTGCACGCCTTTCCACAAGACCCGCAGTTGGCGTTGTCCGTGGCGGTGTCGACGCACGCTGTGCCACACGACGTCTGACCGCTCGGACACGCGCAGCTTCCCGCCGTGCAGAGTTGGCCGCCCTGGCACGCGACGCCGCACGCGCCGCAGTTGGCGGCGCTGCTCGTCAAGTCGACGCAGCTCGTGCCGCAAACCGTGAGCCCGTTCGAGCAACCGCTCGACGCGGCCTGACAAGAGCCGCTGTCACAAACCTGACCGCCGGTGCACGCGGTCGTGCAGCTTCCGCAATGGGCGGCGTCGGTGCTCGTGTCCGTGCACGCGCCGTTGCACGACGTCTCGCCCGCCGGACAGCTCGTGGCGCACGACGCGCCCGTGCACGACGCGCCGGGGCACACGCCGTCGTTGCACGTCGCGCCTGCCGGACATTGGACTCCGCAGGCGCCGCAGTTCGACGGATCCGTCGACAGGAACACGCACGCGCCGTTGCAGCTCGTCGCGAAGTTCCCGCAGACGGCGGAGCCCCCTGCCGTGCCCCCAGCTCCTTGCGAAAATGCCGGCGACCCGCTCGGGCCGTGGATCTCACCCGTACAGGACGCTACCGCGGTGATCGCGAACAGAGCGAGCGCGACGATACCCAACCGATTCATCGCGACGACGATCCACGACCCCCCACCCCAAACCCGAGTGCAAGAAGACACGGTGAGACCGTAGCAAGGTATTTCCTGTGAGCATCAAGCTTCGGTCAGCGTGATTCATTTCTCATCCGCGACGACGGTAGTTTTCTCTTGAAGTCGATGAACTAGCGGAGTGAGCCAAACGCGTCGCATTCACAACGGATCCGCTGCTTGCTCCGTCGAGATCTCGTGGCGCGGCGCGCTACGAGGCTGCGGGGAGGGCAAGCCTTTCACGAACTCGTCGCGAGGCGGCGCGAATTTCGGCGCTTCTCGACGGATCCCGCGCACGCGGCGCACCAACAAAAGGAAGAACGTGCGCAAGACGACGAGGAACCCGACCCAAGGAGGAGACACGGGACTGAGCTGTTGTACTTTGATCCACTCACGCGCGACGAACGGGCTCTCCTCGATCGCAGGGCCGAATGCGTGCTCGTAGAGGTAGCTCGCGACGCCGTCGAGGAGCGTGAGCGGCTCGCCGCGGAGGGCGCGGGCTCGCGCCAAAAACGCGCGATCGGCCTGAACCGAAAATCGAAAATGCGGCATGAGGAGCGTGCGCACGCCGCGATGAAAGCGCCGCATTCGCTCGCGCGGGTCGCGGCTCGCGGCGAGGACGTCGGCGAGGACGTCGGCTTGGACGAACGCCAATGAACACCCGCGTCCGTAGATCGGATTGGTCTGAACCTGCGAGTCGCCGACGGGGAAGAAACCGAGCACCGCTTTTTTGCCCCGCGTCGCGTAGTGGTTCCACCGATTCGACAGACCGGCGCCGCCGAGTACCCGAGAGATGGGCTCGGCGCGAGCCGTCCATTTCGCGAGCGCCGGGATCCGTCCACACGCGTAGTCGAATCCTTCCGAGTGACGGAGCGCCTCCGAGAGCTCGGGCTCGGTGTCCGGAACGGCGAAGGCGATCGAGAAGGTTCCCTTCTCGGCGAAGAACGTCCCGAAGATGAGGTAGTCGACGTTGGCTCCGGTGCCGCGCCGCGGAGGTTCCGTCGCCAGGTCGCGCTGGCGGAAGTGACGGCAATAGTAAGCGCACGGCGACCGTTCGAGCTGCTCGTCGATCGTCGCGCCGCGGGCGCGAAGCCATTCGGCGGCCTTCGAGCGCGCGCCGGAAGCGTCGACGACGACGTCCGCGGCGACCACTTCGCGCTCCCCGTGGCGCCGGACTTCGACGCCCGAAACCCGGAGGCCCGACGCGCTCGCGTCGATCACGAGACCTTCGACGCGCGCCGAGTGCACGAACGTGACGTTCGGCTGCTTGCCCACGTGACGCCGGAGCACGTACTCGAGCGTTGCGCGGCGTCCCCACAAGTGAAGGAGATCGTCGTCTCCGGGCTCGGCCGCGCTCTCCCATTGGCCGGCCGGAAGCGCCTGGTCGATCGTGGAAGGCTCGATTCCCTCGCTGATGAGCTCCGCGAGGACTTCGGGGTGACGATCACGGAGGATCGTCCTTAGCCTCGCGAGAAAAATATGCGTGTGATGGAGCTGGGGAACGCCCGAGCGCTTCCACGCGTCGAACGCGAGATCCGGGGAAAAAATGTCGGGAGGAGCATCTCGCTCGACGATGACTACTTCGCTCGCACTGTGTTTCAGCGCGAGCGCCGTCGCGAGGCCGGCCATGCCCGCGCCGATGATGACGACGCGTTCCGGCCGGCTGCCCGCCACGCCGGTGATCGCGCCGCCTGCAAATAACGGAGCCTCCGGCGACACCCGGGCGGGCACGCCGTTAGAAGAATCGACCATGATTGTCCCAGGCGGGCCGAGTGCACACGCCGCACGCTCGTCCGATCGGCACCAACATACGACGCGCGTGTGAGACTGGATAGCCATCAATGCGCGACACGTGTCGCGGAATGTAATCCAGCGACCGAGGACAATTCCGCGAGCGATGCGCGCGACAGCTCGCTGATACGTTCGCAGCGAGACTGGATGCGACGTGAGGACGACAACGTCGTGTTTGGTGCGACTGGCTTCATTCGTTAAGGAAGAGGGCGCTGCGCCTGTCTCGATACGCACCGGTCGGTATATGTGGGCCGATACGCGCGATGGGCGCCGGAATCCGCGGCTATCCGCGCAAGAGCGCGAGCGTCGTCGCGTAGGCGTTTTCTTTGATGGCGCCGAGGGTGCCGCGCTCTTTCTGCGCGAGCTCGGTCGCAAGCGCGATCGCTCGCGGGAGCACGTCGGCGTCGGGCGCGACGGCGTCTACGATGCCGGCCTCGAACGCCTCGGACGCCGGGTAGCGACGCCCGGTGACCATCGCGCGATGCGCGACTTGAGGAGCGAGCTTCGACTTGATGAGCTCGCTCAGCGGCACCGTGAACGGGATCGCGATGTCGACCTCGGGGAGACAGAAGTAACCCCGGTCCGAACGCATCACGCGAAAATCGTGCGCGAGCGCGAGCATGCCGCCACCGGCGAACGCATGACCGTTCAGCGCCGCCACGGTCGGCAGCGGAAACGCGAGGAAACGACCGAGAAAGCCGTGCATGCGCGCTAGGAAGACCGGCAGATCGACGCCCGAGCTCCCGAGCCAATCGAGGTCGATGCCGTTCGAGTAGAACTTGCCGTCACCGATCGTGACGAGCGCGCCGGGCCCGGGCGTTCGCAACACTTCGGCGAGTGCCTCTTCGACGCGATCGAAGAACGGCGTCGAAAATCGATTTTCGCCGGACGAGAACTTGAGGATCCAGACGTCGCCTTGACGGGAAAGATCGAGCATGGGGGAAGTGTAATTCGAAGCGGCGCCGTGCCGAGCCCTGTGTTCCGCAGGCGCGCACGGCGGATCCGCAGGTCACGGGCCGGTATACTCGGCCCTCGGACGCAGGAGAAAGCCGGCCGCGCGTTGCTCGAGCGCGTGGGCGATCCACCCCGCGGTGCGCCCGATTGCGAAAATGGCGGCACCCGAGCCGCGCGATAACCCGAGCGCCCGCACCAGCGCGACGAGCCCGAAGTCGACGTTCGGCGGACGCTGGCCGGCGCGCTGCATTGCCGCGATCACGGCGAACGCGACGCGGGCGCGTGGCTTCGCTCGCTCCATGCGCTCGGCGGCCTCGAGGAGCGGCGGCACGCGCGGGTCACCGTCGGGGTACAGCGGATGCCCGAACCCGGGGACGGCCTCGCCGCGGCTCGCGCGTGCTTGCACCATTTCACGCGCGCGCTCTGGTGTGCCCACTTCGTCGAGAAAGGCCTCGACGCGATCGCTGAACGCGCCATGAAGCGGACCGGACAGCGCGGCGAGACCGCCGGTCACCGCGGCGTAGAGATCCGCGCCCGTCGACGCGACCACGCGCGCCGCGAAGGTCGACGCGTTCAGTTCATGGTCGGCGAGGAGCGACAGCGCGAGGTTCAGCGGTTCGCGCGCGCGGCGCGGCGCTCCGAGCGCGATCGCCATCGACTCCGCGACGCTCTCGGCGGCTGCGGCCGACTCCGCCGTTCGAGCGTCACGCGCGAGTGACAGCACCATGGCGCGCACCAGCGTTCGGGCGCGCACGCGTTCGGCCTCCGGCGCCGCACCGAAGCGATCGCCATCGACGAGCGAGAGTCGCGGAACGAGCGCGAGGAGCGACGGAAGCGGTGGATGGCGCCCGAAATCCGTGAAGCGGATGCGCTTCAATGCGTCGAACGCGACGCGACCGGCGAAGCTCGTGTTCCGGTCGAGCGCGCCGGACCACAAGAGCTCGGCGACGGATTCGAAGGGTTCGCCCGCACGCGCGAGCGCGACCGCGGAGTGCCCGCGATACGCCGGGCCGTCGGCACGAATGGACGAGATCGCCGTCGACAACACCGGCTCGCCCCAGCGCAATGCTCCCGCCGCGACCGGTCCGTGTCCGGCGCGCGCCTCGCGACGCGCCTTCAATCGTTCGACCTCCGAGCGCGCGTAGCGACGCCCCGTTCCGCTCGGACCGCGCTCGCTCCGCAACAGGCCGCGACTCGCGTAGGCGTACAAGGTTTCGAGCTTCACGCCGAGCATCCGCGCCGCCTCCGGCGCGCTCAGGAGGTCGGATCGTTGATTGTCGAATCCACGTTGATCAACTCGATCCATGACCTTAGGCTAAACCCACAACCGGTCGCTCGGATCGGAGAAACGGCACATCATGATGAATTCGCGTCAGAAATTGGCCATCGGGCTCGAAGGCGTCCCGGTCGCAGAAACCGTGCTCAGCCAGGTGAACGGCGACGAAGGGCGCCTCATCGTCGCCGGCGAAAACATCGAAGATCTCGCCGGGACCGTGAGCTTCGAAGAAGTGGCGGCCCGGCTCTGGGCGCGCGACGGCGAGACCGTCGAGCCCGCGGCGGTGCGCGCCGCTCTCGGGCGGGCACGCGTCGAGGCGTTCGCGCTTTTGCCGCGCATCGAATGCGTGTTCGCGACGCCGGACGCCATGAACGCCCTCCGCGCCGCGGTCGCGACGCTCGACGAAGATCGGACGCCGTCGATTGCGCCGCGCTGGCACGCGGCAGCTCGTCTGACCGGCGCGGTTGCCGTGTTCGCCGCGGCGTGGGCGAGGCGCCACGCGATGCAGAGCGTCGTTCTGCCGGACCCGTCGCTCGGGCACGCCGCCGATTTTCTACATATGCTCCACGGTGAGGCGCCCGAGCCGTGTCGAGTCGACGCCCTCGACACCTACTTCGTCACCGTCGCCGACCATGGGTTGAACGCGTCGACGTTCGCGGCGCGCGTCGTCGCGTCCACCGGCTCCGATCTGGTGTCGGCGATCACCGCCGCCATCGGCGCGCTGAAAGGACCGCTCCACGGCGGCGCGCCGGGCCCGGTGCTCGACATGCTCGACGCGGTCGGCACCGCCGACAACGCACGAGACTGGCTCGCCGGCGAGCTCGAAGCGCGCCGTCGCATCATGGGCATGGGTCACCGCGTCTACCGCGTGCGCGATCCGCGAGCATTCGTGCTCGAGCGCGCGCTCGAGAAGCTGCAGGCGGCGATCGTCGAACGCCGGAGCGCTCACTCTCCCGATTTATTGGGGGGCGCCCTCGCCGACGAAAGCGTCGTTGACGGCGTCGCGTGCGCCGAAACGTCGAACAACGACGCGACTCACGTCGCCGCGCGAGTGGCACGCTCCGCGGCGAACAGCGAGGCGAATAGCGCGGCGAACCAGGTCGCGGCTCGACTTGAGCTGGCTCGGGCCGTGGAGCGCGAAGCGACGGCGCTCCTCGCGGCGCAGCACCCGAACCGGGCGCTCCGCGCGAACGTCGAGTTTTACACCGCGGTGCTCCTCGAAACGGTCGGCATTCCGCGCGAGCTCTTCAGCGCCACGTTCGCCGCGGCGCGCACGGTCGGATGGACGGCCCACGTAGACGAAGAACGCCGGAAAGGACGGCTGATCCGGCCTTCGTCGATCTACATTGGTCGGACGCCGGAGCGACGCAACGACGTCGCGACCCGTTAAGTCGAGCTCGGAGCGACGCCCGAGCGGAGCGTCGACGTCGCGACGCGCTGAAGCGGGGCACCGCTAGTCGAGGCTATTCGACGAAGTCGAGATCTTTGCCGAACGTTTCACCGAGGGAAAAGAGCGAAACGGCCGCGACGACGAGCGTCCCCACACCGACGACGATCGCCGCTTCGCGTGCCCCTAGAGAAACCTTGAGGGCCTTGAACGAGAGCGTCAGCAGCACCACCGCGCCGCGCACGAAGTTCGGTGCCGTCGTGGCAGCCGTCGCGCGGATGTTCGTGCCGAACTGCTCGGACGCCATGGTGACGAAAATGGCCCAATACCCAGCCGAAAAACCGAGGATGGCGCAGCTCGCGTAGAACACCGTCTGCGACACGCCGCCGATGACGAAGTAGAGCGCGATCGAGGCCGCGGTGAGGCCCATGAAGATGCCGACGACTTTTTTGCGGCTCCGCATGAGCTGACTCAGCGCACCGCTCGCGAGATCGCCGACGCACAAACCGATGTACGCGAGCATGACGGCGGTACCGGCTTTCGGAAGCGGCGCGGTACCCATCGCCTTGGCGATTTCCGGCGAGAACGTGACGAGGATCCCGATGCCGTACCAGATCGGCACGGCCATGAAGATGATGCTGAGGTACCGCTTCGCGCGCGCCCACGTCTTGAAGAGCGACAGGAAATTGCCGCGTGACACGCCGCTCGCTTTCACGCCTTCGAACATGCCCGATTCGTAGAGGCCGACGCGCAGGAGCAAGAGCCCGAGACCGAGGCCGCCTCCGACGAAGTACGCGACCTGCCACGAAAACGAATCGCCGATGAGCGCCGCGACCACCGCGCCGAGGATCCCGATCGACGCGACGAGGGTCGTGCCGTAACCGCGCGACTCGCGGCCCATGATTTCCGTCACCAAAGTGATCCCTGCGCCGAGCTCGCCGGCGAGACCGACGCCCGCGACGAATCGGAGCACCCCGTACTGACCAACCGAGTGGACGAATCCGTTGGCGATGTTGGCGACCGAGTAGAGAAGAATCGAGCCGAACAACACCGAGAGCCGGCCGCGCTTGTCGCCGAGGATGCCCCAGACGAGCCCGCCGAGGAGCATGCCGAACATCTGCATGTTGAAGACGAACACGCCCTGATCGAGCACCTCGGCTGGCGAAAGTCCGAGACTCGCGAGGCTTTTCCCGCGCACGATGCTGAACAGGATGAGATCGTAGATGTCGACGAAGTAACCGAGCGCCGCGACGAGTACCGTGAAAAACACGGCGCGGCTCGCGGACGCGGTTTGGACCGTTGAATTCGGCACGGAGCGTCTTTATCTCACGTCGCCTCGAAACGCGAGCCGGCGCGGGGCGCCCCGGATAAACTCGGTGACGATGAGCGCGAAACTGAAGCGACTGATCGCCGACGCGCGCGCCGCGGTCGTGTTCACCGGCGCGGGCATCAGCACCGAGTCGAATATCCCCGATTTTCGCAGCCCCGGCGGCCTGTGGTCGAAATACCGTCCCATCGAGTTCGGCGATTTCGTCGCGTCCGCCGAAGCGCGCCGCGAAGCGTGGCGGCGCCGTTTCGCCATGTCCGAAGTGCTCGACCACGCGCGCCCGAACCGCGGACACGACGCCATCGCCGAGCTCGTGCGACAGGGCAAAGTCACGACCGTGATCACGCAAAACATCGACGGATTGCACCAGCAAAGCGGCGTCCCGGAAGACCGCGTCGTCGAGTTGCATGGCAACACCATGTACGCGACCTGCCTCGACTGCCGTCAGCGCTACGAGCTGGACGACATTCGAAAGAGGTTCGAGCGCGACGGCGAGCCGCCATCGTGCGACCACTGTAGTGGCCATATCAAAGTGGCAACCGTGTCGTTCGGCCAAGCGATGCCCGTCGTCGAAATGCAACGCGCCGAGGCCGCGACGCTGGCTGCGGATCTGTTCATCGCGCTCGGATCGTCACTCGTCGTCTATCCAGCGGCGGCGTTTCCGCTCATTGCCAAAAGGCACGGCGCGAAGCTGGTCATCGTGAATCGCGAACGGACGGAGCTCGACGGCGAAGCGAACCTGGTGCTCCATGCGGAGATTGGAGCGACGCTGGCGGGCGTCGTCGAGCGGAGTAATTGAGGGAGTGGGGCGCGCGGCCAGCATTGTTTGGTGCACCCATTGGCCCGCAACCTCGCCCAGCTGCTCCGAGCGGTGCTATCGCGTCGGCGGAGGTCAACGGTAGTGACTACACGGCGTGAGGCAGCAGCTGACGACCGGAATCTGTCGCCCCTGTCGCCCGTTGGGCCTGTTAAACTAATTGCCGTGGACCGCACGATTCGCAAGGCAAACACGTTCTCGGAAGCCGAGGCGTTCGACAGGAAGACGTCGCGCTTCTGACGTTTGCCGAACGGCTCGCGGCGCTCGCGGACCTGCGGAGGGTTTGGTTCGGTGAAGATCGAGTTCGGTTGCGATTGGTCCGAGTTCTTACGATTACTGATCTCGCATCACGTAAGGTTCGTGCTGGTCGGCAGCCACGCCGTAGCCGGGCACGGTGAACCGCGTCTGACAGACGACTTGGACATCTTCGTCGACGTCTCGGTCACGAATGCGAAGAAGCTGCGCCGCGTGCTGCTCGACTTCGGATTCGGACAAGGCGCGCCTTCCGCCGAGCAGCTCGCGCAGCCTGGAAAAATCTGGATGCTCGGACGCAAGCCCTGGCGCATCGATCTTCTGACGGTCCCGACAACCCCGCATTTAGTGGCATATGCTCAGGCATATGCCTGAGCTTCCCGCGCGCCACGTCAAGCTGTTCACCAACGGTCGTAACCAGGCGGTGCGAATTCCTCGCGAGTTCGAGCTTCCCGGTGAGGATGCCATCATGCGCAAGGAAGGCACGCGTCTGATCATCGAGCCCACTCAGCCGCGCTCCTTGCTCGCGCTGCTCGCGACGCTCGAGCCTCTGGACGAGGATTTCGCGGAGATGCCTGATCTGCCCATCGACCCCGTGGATCTTTGAGGTGCGCTACCTCCTCGATACGAACATCGTGTCCGCCATGGTTCGCGATCCCCGCGGTCGCATCGCGGAGCATATCCGCACCGTGGGCGAGAAGAGCGTGTGCACCAACGTCGTGGTCGCGGCCGAGTTGCGCTACGGCGCGACGAAGAAAGGCT
>DATBBD010000451.1:0-13922 GCA_036271175.1 Polyangiaceae bacterium
CCGCACGAACACGACGGGCAGGCCGTCCGCGTCGCCGAGCGGGATGCCGTGAAAACGACTCGGCTCGACGCGCGTGAACCGATCGAGGGGCACGATGGCCATGTCCGATGTCAGGCCGAAGCGACGATGACCGGACTCGAACAAGCTGACGAACGCGAATCCCGTTCGCGGGATCGCCTGCCGGAGCTCCGCAGCGTCCGCAGAAAAACGATGTCCGTTGGTGCGAATGGACGGCGCGCCGTTCTCGAGGAACCACGGGACGTCGTCGAGCGACGCGGCGTCGAACGACGTCGCGCCGCCGCGGGCGAGGTGCGACGCGAGATCCGGCTCGGCCGCGCGCTGCTCGGCGTCCGACGGAATGCGCGAGTAGAGCGGCGAGCCCGCGGACGACGCGAGCCCGTACACGTACGGCAACGCCGCGGCGCGATCGGCGCGACGTGGAACCGCGCGCGACAGATCGTCGCGCGACAGCGTGGCCGCGGGACCGGCGCACACGTAGCCCTCGGGTCCAATTTCGTAAAAGCCGCCGCGGCAACCGTCGAAGGCCGCCGGCTTGTCGGCGCGCGTGACGATCGCGCCGGCGCGGAGATACCCGAGCTTCGGCGATTTCGTCGTGGGGCGCGCATAGACGACGGTTTCCTTCGCCGTCGAGACGAGCACCGGTTCCGGATCGGCGGCGTCGTCGAGCTTCGTCGCGTCGCTCTCCGCTGCGTCGCTCGAGGGCTCCGTCGGATCGATCGCCGCGCGTGCCGGAGGGGTTCCCAGAGGCGGCCGCGACGCCAGGGAGCCCCCTAAAACCCTCGCGTGCTCTTGCGGTGCTTGCTCGATGGCCGGCTCCGGTTCGCGCGGTTTCGGCGGTAGAACGGCAGCGAAATCGGAGGGCTCGATGCGACTCGCCGAGTAGGCGCGCGGCGGTCGCTCGCTCGGAAACCAACCGTCGAACACCGAACAGCTCGGGAACCCGACCGGTAAAGCCACCGCGACGGAAGCGGCAACACGAAGGAGCGCGCGCATGCTCTCGGTCGCCTCGGGCTACAGGAAGTCGACGCGAAAGGACCAATTTTCGGCAACTTGGCTTCGGTCGGGCCGAAGGCTCGATTGCAAAGACCGCGTGCCCGGATGGCTGGGTGAGGAGCGGAGGCGTGCACTTGCACGCTGAGCACCGAGAGCAGTCAGACGGGCGCGTGCTCGAAGCAAGCGAGCCTTCGGCGCAAACATGATATGGCCGCGTCATGAGCGAACCCATCACCTTGGACGCGCTGTCGGCGCTCGACGAACACCTCAGCGAAGACGAACGGATGGTTCGCGACACCGTGCGTCGCTTGATCCGCGAGCGCTACCTCCCGCGCGCAGGCGAGCTCTACGAAAAAGAGCAGTTCCCGATGGAGCTCATCCCCGAAATCGCCGAGATGGGTCTCCTCGGCGCGGGGCTCAAGGGTTACGGGTGCGCCGGCATGAGCGCCGTTCAGTACGGGCTCATCTTGCAGGAGCTCGAGTACGGCGACAGCGGACTCCGGAGCTTCGTCAGCGTGCAGGGCTCACTCGCCATGTACGGCATCTGGGCTTACGGAACCGAGGAGCAGAAAGAAAAGTATCTGCCCGAAATGGCGAAGGGGAAAATGATCGGCTGTTTCGGTCTCACCGAACCCGACAGCGGTTCCGATCCGAGCTCGATGACGACGCGCGCCAAGAAAGACGGCGACTCGTGGGTCATCTCCGGCACCAAGATGTGGATCACGAGCTCGCCGTTCGCGCACGTCGCGGTCGTGTGGGCGAAGGTCGACGACGGCGACGCCGAGTCGATTCAGGGGTTCATCGTCGAGCGCGGCATGAAGGGGTTCGAGACGCCGCGCATCCACGGCAAGATGAGCCTCCGCTCGAGCGAGACCGGCGAGATCGTCCTCGACGAATGCCGGGTGCCCGAGAGGAACCGACTGCCCAAAGTGCGCGGCTTGAAAGGTCCGCTCGGTTGTCTCACGCAAGCGCGTTTCGGTATTTCTTGGGGAGCCATGGGCGCCGCGAAATCATGCTTCGAAGCCACGGTCGCCTATGCGCAAAAGCGCATCCAGTTCGGCGTCCCGATCGCCAAGAAGCAACTCATCCAGGCGAAGTTCGCGGACATGGCGACGGAGATCATCAAAGCGGACCTCATGGCTCTCCATTTCGCCCGGCTGAAAGACAAGCGCGGCATCAGCGCCGTGCAAGTCTCGCTCTGCAAACGCAACAACGTCGGTAAGGCGCTGGAGATCGCGCGTGACTGCCGCGGCATCCTCGGCGGCAACGGCATTTTGCTCGAGTACCCCGTCGTGCGGCACATGCTGAACCTCGAGAGCGTCTACACCTACGAGGGCACGCACGAAGTGCACACGCTCGTGCTCGGCAAAGCGCTGACCGGCCTCGACGCGTTCTAGAGCCCATCTCGGGCCCGACGCCAACGGGCTCATTCAGTTCGTCGCTGGGGGTCGCGTCCCGTTGAAGTCCTGGTGCGCGCCGCACGTCGCGAGCGACGCGCAATCGGCGCTCGAGTTGGTGTCGGGGGCGTAGTCGATCGTGCCGCGGAGCACGTCGCCGTCGGCGGTGGCCTTCAACGTCGCGACGATGGTGTACGCGCAAGCGCCCTGGGTGAACGAGCGCGTGCCGTGGAGCGCGAGCACCAGCTCCGCGCCCTCGACGGCCCCCGTGAAGACGTTCGAGCCGAGAACGGTGTCGAGGAAGGTGCCTTGTAGGCCCGTCACCGTCGCGGTCGCGGAATTGCCGTTCTGCGTCACGGCGACAGGGATGTTCGACGAGGACTGCCCGTCGGTCCAGGTGGCGAAACCGCAGCTGTCCGTGCCGTTCGTGACGGCGACGGTGAAGTTGCCTTGGACGTTGCTCGGCGCGGTGGAATTATCGCCGCCGCAGCCCAGGCTCGCGACGAGCGGCAGCAGCACGACGAGGGAAACGAGACGCGCTTTCATACGCCGAGAATGCTCGGGAGCGCGCGGCGACGCAACGGGACGGGGGGCGGCCCGGCGTCATGGGCGGCGCATTAGGACGCCCTTGCCCTGCTCGGCTCTGACGCCGGGCTTGCTTCTCGGGCGCTCGATTCGCGAGAATGCGGCGTGCTCCGCTACCGCCACTTCATTATTACGCTCGCGTGCTTGGTGCTTTTTGCGGCCACCTCCCTGGCCGCTCCACGCGACAAAGCAGCGCTGAAGAAGATCGACGAAGCGATCTCCACGCACTACCTCAACATGAACTTCGACCAGGCGGAGGGGCTCCTGCTCGGGACCATTCGCGCTTGCGAAGATCGTTGCAGTCCTCAGGTCGTCGCCAAGGCCTGGATGTACGTGGGCGTCGTTCGCGGAGCCGGTCGCAACGATCTCGCCGGAGCGCAAGAGGCGTTCACGACGGCGCTCGGCATCGACGCGAACGTGAAGCTCGACGATCAGGTCGCGACCGATCCGGTGAAGCAAGCATTCGACAAGGTGAAGGGAAGCGCGTCGTCGAGCGCGCCAGACACCACACCCGCGGCGACACCGGCGAGCGCGCCGTCGAGCGCCGGCTTCACGTGCTCGCTCTCCGCGACCGAGGTCGAGACCCGTCGGCCGATACCGATTCAATGCGAAACGGACGCGGAGGTCGCGTCAGCGCGGCTCTTCTACAAGACGTTCAACGGCAAGTGGACGGCGGTGACGATGGACGCCAACGCCGGAGCATGGCGCGGAACGGTTCCGTGCTCCGCGACCGGGAGCACCGGCGCCCTGAAATACTACGTCGAAGGGCTGAGTGCGACGCGCGACACCGCGGCTTCGTTCGGGACGCGCGACGCGCCGAAGAGCATCGACATCGCTTCCGAAACGACGGCCGATCCGCCGACGTACCCCGCCGAGGAACCGCCGGCGCGATGCAGCGTCGATGCTGCGACGGCGAGCACCGCGCCTGCCGCTTCGGGCGGAGCGTGTGGCGCGTGGGGTGAACCTTGTGGCGCCGACGATTGCTGCGGCGACGGCCTCACGTGCACGAACGGCACGTGCGAATCGGCGCAATGCTCGTCCGACTCCGACTGCAAGAACGGCGGCGAGTGCGTGAGCGGCAAATGCTCCGGCGACGAGCCGGGCGCACCGCCGCGCCCCTACAAAAAGAATTGGGTCGGCCTGCACTTCGGCCCCGACATCGCGACGGTCTCGGGAAGCAACGTGTGCACCGCCGCCGCGCACAACAATCACTACGCCTGTTTCTTCAACGACGGCAGCCAGTATCCCCCCGTCGCGCCGACGGCAGCCGGAGGCTTTCCGAATCCGAACGGCGCGGGCGCGGTCAACGGCGGATTCACGCCGGCGACGCTGCGCTTGATGGCGTCGTACGAACGTCTCTTCGGGCCGTTCGGGCTCGAAGGCCGTCTCGGGTTCGCCTTCAACGGCGGCCGAACGCCGAGAGGCGGCACTTCCTTTTTGCCCGTGCACGTCGAGGCACGCGGCAAGTACTGGCTCCTCGGGACGAAAGCGTTCGGTAAGAAAGGGTTTCGCCCTTGGGTCCACGTCGGAGGTGGCGTCGCGGAGGTCGACGCGGTCGTCGCGGTACAAGTCGCCGATTGCCGCTCGAATGCTGGAGTCGCCGGCGCGAACGTGCACCACGCGGCCGCGAACTGCGCAGGGCCGGCCGGTGGCCAGCCCACCGCGAGTCTCGCGACGTCGGGCGCGACGCCGATCACCCTCGACGCGCAGAAACAACTCGGCACTCAGTTCGCCGAGCTCGGTGGCGGCGTGATGTACGCGATCGGCGAGAACCACGGCGTCGTGCTCAACATCAACCTCATGCTCATGCTTCCCGTGACGGGCTTCGTGTTCGAGCCGACCATAGGTTACGAAGTCGGGTTCTGAGCTGGAGCGATCGCGCGAGCGTACCGAGCCCGCCGAAGGCGGCAGGGGAGCGGTCGCGCAGTGAGCCGCGGGGGGTAAGGCCCCCCGTAACTAGTAGAGCGCGGTCTTCGAGGGACGGCGCGATCCCACTGCGGGCTCGGTACCGGACGACTCGGTCGTCGCACCGTCGCGCGAGTAGGTGACCGCTCCGAGCCGCTGACGAAGCGCCACGCAATGAGGCTCGATCGCCTGTCGTATCTCGGGCTCTTCTTCGGGCACGCCGAGCACGGTTGCGAAATTCGCCGATAGCTCGGCGACGCGCGCCTCGTTCGCGATGTAGTGACCGATTTCGGCGGCTGAAGGCTCGTCGATGAACGCGGCGCGCTTGCACGCCGATTCGACGACCGCCGCGGCCACGCGATGCGACGCGCCGGTGGCCTTGAGGCCGTCGTACATGGTCGCGGCGAGGCACGCGGCGGTCATGCGACGCAGCACCACCGAAGGCGCGCCGCCTTCGAGCATCGCGAGCCGATCCACCGATTTCGAGACGACGACCGAGAGAGCCGAGAAGATCGTGCGCGCCGCACCGTCACGCAGCAGCTTGCCCGCGGACGCGCCGATCGCGTCGACGTCGATACGCACTTCGCCGGAGGGCGGAGACGGCGGGGGAGCCGCGGGACGCTCGGGTGGCGCCGGCGACGTAACGGCCCGCCGCGCGGCGGGGGCCGGCGAAACGACCGCGGGCCGCGCAGATTGCGCCGGCGAAACGGCCGCGGGCCGCGCCGTCGGAGCGGGAGCCGCCACCGGGGCGCGCGCGGACGGGGCGGGCGTCACTATCGGAGCCGGCGCCGATTGCCGCGGCGAAGCGGCAGGCGGACGCGGTGTTGCCCCGTGCGGCGCGACGACGGTTCGGGACGCGGGTGCCACCGACGCCGGTGGCCGGCCCGAGCTCACGGGCCGCGAAACGGGGGCGCCCGAACGCTGCGCCGCGACGGGCGCTCGCAAATGAAGAACGCGGAGCGCCGCGATCCGGCTGTTCGGTTTCATCCGAGCGAGCGCCATGCCTTCGAGCTGAGACGCCTCGAGCGCCGCCTGGCCTTGCACGATTTGTTCACCGAGGATCGAGTCGATCGCGCCGGCCGCGTCGTCGCCAATCACCTCTGCGTCGGATTGAGCGAGCGGACGCCGGAACACCACCGTCACCTCCGCCACGAGACGACGTCCGTCGAGCGTGAGCGACGACACCGTACGGCTGACGCTCTCACACTTGACCATCTACGCTCCGACTACTCACCGACACTTACTCCACCACGAGGCACCCGGCTTCGCCCCCAGTCAAACGTACGAATTGGCGTATCAGATTTCCGCGAGCACGCTCTTTCGGTTTTCGTGAAATTAGGATCGCCGAGGGGCGAACTACTTCGCACGCGTTCACTCCGTGATCGGAAACGGACACGAAACTCGCGCGTCGACATTGCAGGATTGAAATGTCAGGCGCGGGCGTCTGATTTTTTAGACGGCGAATCGGCGAACGAACGGGTTGGTTTCGCACTTTGCCGTTCTGAGTTATTTTCACCATGGGAGGGATTTTCAAATGCAACAGGGGGAAACCGAGGTCGGGGTACGTGCGATTCCGGAGCCGCCGCTCGAGTACAAGGAGCTCGTCTGCGGTCCGGCTTACACCGAACACTTCGAAGTGGTCGGACGCGTCATGGTCGACGCGCTCGACGCGGAAGGAATGGTCTCGCCGCGCAGCGACTTCCTCGACGTCGGGTGCGGGTGCGGTCGCGTCGCGCGCTACCTCATGGCGACGCCGCTGCATTCGTACGCGGGCTTCGATCGCCACCCCGGAATGATCCGTTGGTGCCGTGAGCACCTCGCCCCGCGAGATCGCCGATTTTCGTTTCGGCACTTCGATCTTCGTAGCGTGTACGAGAGCTATGACGGCTACGCCGGAACCGTGTCGGCGACGACGTTCGAGTTCCCGTATTCCGATGGCACGTTCGATTCGGTCCTCATCGCTTCGGTGTTCACGCACATGCCGCTCGAAGAGGTCCGGCATTACCTCGCCGAGCTCCATCGAGTGGTACGAGCCGCCGGCAAGGTGCTCTTGTCGGTGTTCTTCTCCGAATCCGTGACGTTCGCCGAAGGTGTGAATTTTTTCTATCGGCCGAGCGAGTTTCTCGCGATGTGCGAAGAAGCCGGGTTTTCGTACCGCGCGCGAGACGATCTCGCGAAGGTCGGCTACGAACACAACTGGTACGTCCTGACCAGCACTAGCCTGTGGTGAACCGGCGCCTGCCGCTCACGGCGACGGCACTTCTTCTTCGTGTTCCATGGGTCGCGGCACGTCGGTCACGAAGTCGAAGTTCCACACCGCGAGCAGATAAATGAACTGCTGCACGTGCCCTCGCTGGTTCGCGGGGATCGTCGATTCGTCCGAAGCGCCGTGCCCGAGCGGCATGTCGCGCTCGTAGGCGAGATGGAGCTCCGCGATGTCGATGGAACCGATGAGCTCCGGTGTCCAGTCGACCTCCGACGGAACGACGACGCCGGCTTTGCGATCGGTGAACAAAGTGAAGTCGTTGCCGACCGAAATGTAGTCGTGAAAGAGCGACAGTTCCGTGTGGAGCGCGTAACGAAAGAGCGCTTTGCCGGAGTTGTCGGGGCGCGCCGCGTACGTGGGGTTGATCGCAAAGAACCCGAGCGTCGCCCATCCGAGGACGTCACCGTCGACGAGCGCTTTTCCGAGGGCGGGGTCGAGCGCCGCGAGCGAATACAGGTAACGCGCGCGGAGATCGACGTACGTCTGTGAGCAGAGCCCGCCGTGGCCGCAGTCCTGCCCGTTCACGTCGGCCGTTTCCGACGCCACGTTCGGGCCGACTTGACGGTCGTGTTCGACGCGCGCCCCGACCTCGAGGGCGCCTTTGCCGATCGCGTGCGTCGACGTGACCCCGGTGATCAGGTCGAACTCGGTCGGCACGAGCTTTCCGAAGCCGTCGCGCTTCCGATCGGTGAACATGTTCACGTCGACCGGGATGGACAGCCGCCGCCCGATGAGATCGATGTCGGCGTGCGCCGCGTAACGCATCAACGTGAGCCCGGTGTTGTCGGGGCGCGCCGCATAGCTCGGGTTGTAGAGCGACACGCCGAGCGCGGCCGAGCCGCTGAAATCGAAACCGTTTTCGGCCCCCGCGATGTCGCCACCGTGCGCGCTGCCTTGCTTGTCGAGCGCGCGTGCCGACGGAGTGACCAGCGCCAGTGCCAGAGCGAGCGGAGCGATTCGAAGGGCGGTGTTTTGCATGAAGAACAGCCGTGAAGGGGCGTCGCGGCGAGGGAACGCGTTGGCGACACCGTTAGGCGCGCTCGCACTCTCCGCGCCACCATCGCGTGGTGACACTTTTTGGACAAGTCGCGGCCGACCAGGCGGCCGAATGCTCTCCGTGAGACGGCCCGCGCGTCGATTTCTTGCTCTCGGGACGATTTTTGGGCGATGAACTCGGGCAAGGCCATGGCATTGAAATCTGCGCTGCCATCCTCACGACCCCGAGCGACCGAGCTGCCCTCGGCCCCTCGCCAACAAGTCGTCGTTCGAGCCCCCGGAAGCGACGCTCCCGCGGCGATCGAAGGCGCCTTTCGGCTGCGATTGCCGACCCTCCAAGGTCTCGGTTTTCGTCCCGAATTCGACTCGGTGCCGGTCGTCTCCCACCCGGAGAACGAGTCGTATCTCGACAACGACCCCTTCCCGCTCTCGGAGGTCCGAGCACGCGTCGCGCCGCGTGACGCCGCGCCACCCGTCCCCTCCGCGTCTCCGGCGTCGAAGCTTCGCCTGCGCCCCACGGTGGTGCTCGAAGCGGAAGACAGTCTCGCGAAAAGGTATCTGGACGAAGCCGAGCGACTCCTCGCGAGCGGCGTGTTCGATCGCGGCATCTCCGACTGAATCGCGCGCTTGCGGCCCACCGCGCGCCGAGCCGCGGTTTCTGGAACGACCGGCGCAAATCCGCACCAGCAAATCCCTCTCTTCGATCGAGCCGGGTTGTTGGTCCGAATTTGAGCAGCGGCGTGCTCGCGCGGCGACGGCGCGGCTCGACCTTCAGCGGTGCAGCTGAAACCCGACGAGGTAAATCTCGGAGCTCTCGGAGCGCGTGCCGGCGGGTTTGAGCGCGCGACACGTCTCGAAGTGGGCGGCGACGGCTTCCTTCGCTTTCGGGAAATCGCCGCTCATGAAGATTTTGCCGACGAACGACGAACCGCTCTTTCCGACGTGCATCGCGACGTCGAGGGCTTTCATGAAGAGCTCGAAGCTTCGCGCTTGATCGCTCACCTTCGAGCCGCTGGTGCTCGGCGCCATGTCGCTCATCACGACGTCGTACGGCGCGTGCACGAGAACCGGATCGGTCGGTTCGCCGCTGGGGGTGTTCGAACTCGCGCTCTCGGGCTCGCGCACGGCCAGCACGTCCGCGCGGACGACGACCACGTTGTCGCCGAGCGCATTCGGAATCGGTTGTAAGTCGACCGCGACGACGCGACCCGCTTTGCCGACCTTGTCCGCCGCGTAAATACTCCACGAACCGGGCGCCGCGCCGAGGTCGAGTACCCGCTGTCCGGGCTTGAACAGCCGCCATTTGGCGTCGATTTCCTCGAGCTTGAAGACGCTGCGCGCCGGATAACCGCGGGCCTTCGCGGCGCGAGTGCGCGAGTCGGGCCGCGCGTAGGAGTTACCGCGACGGGTCAGCCCGCTTTGCCCTGGGGCTGCTTCTTCCGCGACGCGCCACGCACGACGACGAACGAATTCGGTGCGCCGGGAACGCCGCCGCCGACCAAGACGAGTCCCTCGTCCGGGACGAGCTTCACGATCTTCTGGCTGAGCACGCTGACGATGCGGTTACCGTGCTGTCCCGGCATGCGCATGCCCGGGAAGGTGCGGCCCGGCGTCTTGCGCTGCCCGATCGACCCGCCGTGGCGGCGATATTCGTGCGTGCCGTGCGTCTGCACGTTACCGGCGAAGTGATGGCGCCGAACGACGCCTTGAAAGCCGCGGCCCTTCATCGTGCCTTGGACGTCGACGAACTGGCCCTCGACGAATACGTCGGAGACGCTCACCGCGTGACCCACCTCGAACTTCGCGGCGTGATCGGCGCTGCAGCGAAGCTCGCGGAGCACGCGCTTCGCCGGGACGCCGGCTTTCTTGAACGCGCCGATGAGCGCCTTGCCCAGGTGCTTGTCCTTGGCGTCGTCGGTGCCGAGCACGAGGGCGTCGTAGCCGTCCTTTTCCTTGGTGCGCTTGCCGACCACGATCGGACGCGCCTCGATGACGGTGCAGGGGACGACGGTACCGTCCTCTTGAAAAATCTGCGTCATGCCGAGCTTTCGGCCGATCAACCCGGGGTGCTGGTTCATGGAAGGGCTCGCGGAATAGCCCCCGAAAACGCCAGAGTCAAGCGCCGTGCTCCCGGAGGATTGACGGCCGAGGCGCGGAATGCATAATGCGCGTCCTTCTCTCACCCCCTGGACCGGAGCACATTCAGATGACCCCCGCGAAGATCGAGGCTTTCGAACGCAGCGCGCTGCGGAGCGATCTACCGGATTTCCGCGTCGGGGACACGGTCGCTGTCCACTATAAGATCGTCGAGGGCGACAAGCTCCGCGTTCAGGTGTTCCGCGGCATCGTCATCAAGAAGCACCGCGCCGGAGCCCGCAGCACGTTCACCGTGCGGAAAACCAGCTTCAGCGTCGGGGTGGAGCGCACGTTCCCTCTGCACTCGCCGCGCCTCGAGAAGATCGACGTCGACTCTCGCGGCATCGTTCGCCGCGCGCGCCTCTTTTACCTTCGAGACCTCGAAGGCAAGGCCGCCCGCGTCCGCGACGAAAAAGATCGCTGAAGCCGCGGACCCGCGCAACCGCGCGACGAAAGCCGCCTCCATCGGGCCGTGCCGAGCCCCCCCGTATCGGCGTTCTGCCGCGCGCTTGGGTCAGAGCCCTCGAGCAGGGTAAGCTCGCCCCCGCCTCGGATTGCGCTGTTCGCTGAGGACGAGCGCGCCCGGGCGAGCTCCCGATGACTCAATGCCAGCGCTGCGGCGCCGTGAACGAAGCGACGAGTCGATTCTGCGTCGCGTGTGGTGCGCCCCTGGTCGAGCGCACTTCGGAGCGGGCGTCGCCGCTCGCGCCGACCGTTCACTCGCAAGGGCAAACCGCGCCGGCCCCTCCCCCGGGCATCGGGTCGCGTCCGCCGGAGCGGGCGGTGATCGGGAGCGGCAACGTCCCGCCGAGCGCGAATCTGCCGTTCGCGGAGACGGCGTCGCCTGAGGAGCCAGGCGACGGCCCGCATTGGACCGAGCCCTGGAAGGCGCCGGCTCCGGCGAACCCCGCGCCGTTCCAAGGCGCGGCGCCTCCCGTGTCGGCACATCTCCCGGGCGCCGCACCATCGACCGGGGCGATGCCCGGCGTCTCGCAGGACCCGGAATTATTACCGGACGACGTGCCGCGGATCTTGGCCGGCTTCCTGGTGAGCTACGACAACGAGCCGCTCGGTAGGTTCTGGCCGATCTACCAGGGCCGAAACCGGATCGGTCGCAAGGGCGCGGGCTTCGAGCTCGACGTCGAGCTCGAGCACCCGACGGCTTCGTCGCGACACGCCGTGCTCCTCGCTTCGGCAACGCCGGGCCGCATGAAGCTCGAAGACACGGGCAGCACGAACGGCACGCTCGTGAACGGGGTTCGCCTCGCGCCGGGTGCGCGCGTCGAGCTCGCCGACGGCGCTCAAGTGCGTTTCGGCCTGCTCTCCACGTTGGTCAAGATCGTCTGATAGAGAGGGTTCTCATGTTGCGCAGCTTCCGCCTGTCCTTTGCACTGGTGCGCGCACTCCTCGCGCTGTCGCTCCTCTTCTTCGCGGCGTCCGCCGCCGTCGCGGCTCCCGAGGCGCACATCCTTCGGATCGATCCGCGCGCGAGCCAGGAGAGCGGCGACCCGATCATCACGATGGTGCTGGAGGTCGTGCAGAGCAAACGCGTGAGCGAAGCGATCGCGCCGTGCGCGGTTTCGACGGGCGACGCGCAGCTCTCGTGCATGGCGGACGCGCTCGAGAAGCCCAACGCCCTCTACGAGTCGTTCCCGTTCCCGGCGAAGAATGCGATCTTCACGGTGACCGTCGACGGCGCCGACCGTCCCGCGAAGTACGTGAGCGACACCCAATGGGGGCAATCCTCGCGCGACCCCGACGTCGGAACGGCGTGGCTCGTCCTCATCGACGCCGATCGTCGCATGGGGCGGTCCTTCGACGACGCGAAGCAAGTCGCGAACGAGTTCGTCTCGAGCATGGGCCCGAACGACATCGTGAACGTCATGTTCTTCAACGACCGGCAGGTCGTGCAGGACTCGAAGTGGCTTCCGGCGTCGAAAAAATCGAAGGCCACGGCGCTCATCCAAGCCGTGAACGGCACCTATCCGAGCCAGGGACGAAACCGGTCGCTCCTCACCATCGTGAAGACGGCCGCGACCGACGGCTTCAGCGCGCTCGGCAACACCGGGGACGCCGTCAAAGTTCCGCTCCATCAAGCGATGGTCGTGCTCTCGAACGGATTCGGCGGCGCCGATCCGTCGACGACCGGACCCGGCGCGATGCAGCTCGCGCAGTACATGACCGGCGGCCGCTTTCCGGAGAACAACACCGCGCTCCCGAAGACGCCGGTACCGGTCATCAGCATCTACTTCCCGCTGAACACCCTCGACGAGTTCCGCCAGAACTCGCTCGAGTTCATGCAAAACCTCGCGAACCCCGAGATCGGCGGCTTCTTCGGGATCGTGAACGGCGGACAAGGCGCGCGCGGCGCGAACATCGTGACCGCGGTGCGGACGCGCTTCTCGAAGATGGAACTCGTCAAATGGCGAGTGTCCTGCATCGCGCCCACCGTGACGCAGAGCTTCGGCCTCGTCTTCAACAACGTGAACCCGCCGATCCTCGGCGACAATTCGTTCAAGGACGTGCCGGTCGGCATCGATCCGACGACGTGGCCCCTCGACGTCAACGTCCAATACACGAAGGAGAACGTCCAGACCGCGGGCGGCGTCTACCCGGGTGGTCACTTCCGCGTGTACGGCGATTTTTGCTGGGGTGGCGACGCGACGCGCGCGGAGGCGTATTTCCTTCCGGCGGGCCAGCAAGCGCCGACCGCGTTGAACGGCGACCTAAGCAAGGCGCAAGCCGCCCAGCAGCAGCTCATCGCCGAGGGCATGCAAGGGAAGGCCGTCGAGACCAGCGACTCCTTCGTCGAGTTCGAAGCGCCCGCGCAGGACAAGCTGATCCGCGGCTCGGGCGATCAAGCCGTCGCGCAGCTCCTCATCTACGACAACAAGGCGCATCGCACGAGCGGGCTCACCGCCGACACGATCCTCGAGCTCAAAGCGACGACCGCGCCGCTTCCACTCGTTTGGATTTTAGGGGGTGCCCTTGCCCTCGTGGTCGTCGCGTTACTCGTCGTGGTCGTCTTCCGGAGCGGCGGCGGAAAAAAGAAGCGCGGCGGTGGCGGCGCGCCGCCCGCGGCGCCGGTCATGGCCGGTCGCGCGCCCGTGGTCGCGCATCCCTACAGCCCCGCGGTCGGCGCTCCGCCGGCGCACGCGTCGCGCGCGATTCTGCAGGGGGCGAGCGGCACGTTTACCGTGCTTCCCGGTTCCGAAGTCCGTGCCGGCCGGGATGCGACGCAGTGCAGCCTCGTCGTCCCCGACCCACGCGTGTCGAGCTTCCACGCGACCCTCAAGCTCGAAAACGGCCAGCTCTTCGTCCGCGACGAAGGCTCCAACAACGGCACCACCGTCGACGGCGCGCCCGTTCTGAAAGGCACCTGGAGTCCCGTCCGACACGGCGGCGTCCTCAGATTCGGCCCCGTCGATCTGACGGTCAGACTGGAGTAGCGAAGCAACGCCCGCGCCGTTTCCCGCGCGGACGGTGACGTCGTGTGATTGTTCTTGGGGGGCGTGCCGCCCCCCTCGCCCCTTCGGGGCGGTCCCCCCGCTATTCGCTTCGCTCAAGGTAACCGGAGCGCGGCGAGCGAAGCGAGCCCGCGAAGCGGCAGGGGGAGCGGTCGC
>DATBBD010000452.1:0-2727 GCA_036271175.1 Polyangiaceae bacterium
TGCCGACGCCGGACCCTCCGACGATCGTGACGACTTTGCCGCGCTGGATGTCGAGGTTGAGCCGTCCGTAGACGATCTTCGGACCGAATACCTTTCTCACGCCCTTGAATCTGATGAGCGGTTCGGCCACGCGCCCCGGAGACTAGCGCGAATTCGGCGGCTGGGGCGCACTGCGCGAATGTCCGGACTTCAGGGGAAGACGCGCTCGACGAGCATTTCGACGGCGCTGCCGCCGCGATAAGTATCGCGCCGCATTTCGCCGAGCACCGCGACGGAGCTGCCGACGTCGGGGACTGCGCCGCCCATGCCCACGCCGAAGCAGCCGATGCGGCGGCCGCCGTCCATGACCAGGTCGAGCTTCAAGTGCCCGCCGCGCACCTCGCGCGCACCGGTCACCTTGCCTTCGACGACCAGCCGCGGCGCAGGGTTTCCGTTGCCCCAGGGCTCGAGCCGCTCGATGTCGCGGACGACGAACGACGGATCGTCGCCGCTCGCGAGGCGGACTGCGTCGATGCCTTCGAGCGCCGGAGCGCCATCGCTCGCACGAAGGACGGCTTCTTCGAACGACGCGCGGAGCACGGCGAGCCGTTCGATGGGCACCTCGAGACCGGCCGCCGCTTGATGGCCGCCGAAACGATCGAGGTGTTCGGCGACCGCGGCGAGCGCGTCGTAGAGCCGCGACCCTTTCGGGCCCCGCACCGAGCCGCGGCCTTTGCCACCGTCGAACCCGATGACGACCGTGGGCTTGCCGTACCGATCGGCGAGGCGCCCCGCGACGATGCCGACGATGCCGGCGTTCCAGCCCTCGCGCCCAATGACGATCGCGGCGCGGCTTTCGAAGCCGCCCTGCTCGATGTCGGCGATCGCTTCGGCGGTCATCGTTTCTTGAACGGCGCGACGCTGATCGGAGAGCGCCTCGACCGAAGCGGCGAGCGCTTCCGCCGCCGATTCCGACCGGGCGAGCAGGAGCTCGAGCGCGAGATCCGGCGGCCCCATGCGGCCCGGCGCGTTCAGTCGCGGCGCGATCCGAAACGCGACGTCGCGGGCGCCGACCGGACAATTGGGGTCGAGCTTCGCGAGGGCCGCCAAGGCTCGCAAGCCGGGCCGCGGCGTCGTGCCGAGGAGCGCGAGACCGGCGCGGACGAGCGCGCGATTGTCGCCGTCGAGCGGCGCGACGTCGGCGATGGTGCCGATTGCGACCAGGTCGAGCCAGCGACGCAGATCGAGCTTTTTCCCGAGCGCGGTGCGAAGCGCCGCACCGAGACTGAGCGCGAGCCCGCACGACGCGAGGCCTTTGTACGCAAAGCCGCAATCGGGCCGGTGCGGATTCAAAAACGCGAGCGCAGGGAGCGGCTCGTCCGGGACGAGATGATGGTCGATGACCACCGTTTCGAGGCCGTGCGCACGGAGCGCCGCGAGCGAAACGTGGTCGGACGAACCGCAGTCGCAGGTGACGAGCACGCGCGCGCCGCTCTTCACGATGCGATCGACAGCGGCGGCGGACACGCCGTAACCGCCGTCGAACCGGCTGGCGAGCATCGGCACGACTTCGCCACCGAGCTCGCGCAGCACCTCGGTAACGATCGCCGTCGAGGTGATGCCGTCACAGTCGTAGTCGCCGAACACCGCGATGCGCTCGCGGTTCTTCACGGCGCGCGCGAGTCGCTCGGCGGCGACCGCGCGGTCGGCCATGCCGTCGGGGTCGCTCAAGTGCGCGAGCTTCGGATCGAGGAACCGCCGCGTCTCGTCGGAGTCGTCGTGACCGCGGCGGCGTAGCCATTCGGCCACCGTGGTGGTCAGACTGAGGCGTTCACCGAGCCTCTGGGCTTCGGGGCCCGGCGGCGCAGGAAGCGCAGAGCCGTTCGGCGAGGGGGAAGCGAGCGACGGCATGGACCCTCATCGGACTCTTCGTCGCACCCGTTTCGTGTGTCAACGCGAACCCGGACCGAAAATGACCGAGCTTGACCGACGAAAAGGACGAGGCGAGACGAAAAAGACGAACCGAATCACCGGCAATGCCGATTGCCCTTCGCGTCGAACCGCAACGTCGAAGAAAGCCGGAAGCAGAGAAGAGAGGAACCGCCAAGACGCCAATGGAGAGAAGAGCAGAATTTTGGGGGCGCCCTTCACGGCGCGCGGCGTCGTTGTGGGGAAAGTGCGCGCAGCAGATTTAACGCAGAGACGCAGAGGGGCAGAAGAGGACACAGAGGGCAGAAGTAAGGGATGTATTTGCGATCCGACGGAATAGACGCGGTCTGCGTCCGATGGCCGGAGCGCTGGCCCTCTCAACTCTTCTACCTCTGCGGCCTCTGCGTCTCGGCGGTTCAATCTCCCTCTGAACCGCCCACGCGGGCGCGCGTCGACCCGGAGACTCAGACGACCGCGGTGGCCTTCTTTTGGCGGCGGGGGCGATCGCCTTGGGTGGTTTTGCCGCCGCCCTTCTTCGCGAAGAAGCGGGAGTCGAGCCACCAGGTGAGCGGGACCGCGACGTAGACCGACGAATAGGTGCCGAGCACGACGCCGATGATGAGGGCGAGCGCGAAGTCTTTCAGCGGGCCGGTGCCCCAGATGAAGAACGCGAGGAGGCTCATGACCACCGTCGAGCTCGTCAAGATGGTTCGGCCGAGCATTTCGGAGACGCTCGTGTTGATGATCGACTCGAACGTCGCGCCGCGCATGAGCCCGAAATTTTCGCGCACTCGATCGTACACGATGACGGTGTCGTTC
>DATBBD010000453.1:0-4191 GCA_036271175.1 Polyangiaceae bacterium
CGTCGTTCAAGCTCACCGTCGTGAAACCGTGAAATCTCCCCGGCGCCGTCGCGGCGATGGTCGACCGAAAACTGCGCCCTAGACGGCGCCGCCCACGTCGCGGCGTCGGAGCCGGACGAATCGCACCGGGACGAGCGCGCGCGTCGCGAGTTCGGCGTTCGTCGTGGACGGTCGGTCGCGGAGGATGCCGTCGACGCACGCGACCCGCTCGCGCGCGAGTGTGAGCACCCCCGTCCAGCTCTCGCCGCGCGCGAAGACGGTGACGTCGCGCCCTTCCCGATAGCCCGCGGTGAAAACGCCGCGCTCTTCGCCGACCGCGGCGGCGACCGCGATACCCAGGATGACCCCGAGCTCCCGTTCGGCGCCGCGAGCGGTCATGACGTCGGTCACGACCGAGCACCATAGCTGGCTCCGTGCGCGAACGCGCGATGGGCGCGCGACGGGTGACCAGGTTCTGGTCAGCGTGCCCAGAGCGGGGGCTTTTGCCCGGCAAACCGCTCGCCGGACCCCCCGCTTCATCGCGCGAGTCCGGTCATCGGAGAACGGTCCGGCCCTTGCTTATCGGCGAGCAGACTTTCCCGCGAGTATAAAGAAGAAGGAGAGAAGCATGTCTACCCCCACGCCGGTCGTATTCGTTCATGGCCTGTGGCTCCACGCGACGAGCTGGAATCCATGGCTCGAGCTGTTCAGCGCGGCGGGCTACGCACCGATTGCGCCGAGCTGGCCCGGCGAGGCGGCCACCGTTCAAGAGACGCGAGACAACCCCGATCGGGTCGCGAACTTCGGCATCGACGACGTCACGAACCATGTCGCCGAGGTCATCGCTTCGCTGAGCTCACCGCCGATCATCATCGGGCACTCGTTCGGCGGCCTGATCGCCGAGAAGCTGCTCGGGCAAGACAAGGGCATCGCTGCCATCGCGATCGACCCCGCTCAGATCAAAGGCGTTCTCCCGCTCCCGCTCGCGCAGCTGAAAGCGGCGCTCCCCGTGCTCGGGAATCCGACGAATCGGCCGATCACACGGTTCCCGACGTCACCACTCGCTCCACCTTGAAGCAGTACCGGCACTCGACGGCGGTCACCGAACTGAAGCAATTCGAAGGCCGCGGCCATTCGCTCGCGATCGACCACGGATGGAAGGACGTCGCCGACTCGGTGCTGGCTTGGCTGAAGGAAAAGGGCTTTTAGCCCCGCTTCCAGGAACGCAAAAACCCGCCGGTTGCGAAGGTTGATGCTCCATCGCGAGCGGTGAACTAACCTAGGAGGGCCGAAAACCGCGCGCCATTTCGCGGAGGCACACGGTGCACATGAAGCAACGAGAGGCGTTCGGGCTGTGGGTTGCTCTCGCCATCCTCGCTGCGGTCGCCGTACTCGCTTACCGGAGCATCGACGCCACCGCGAAGACGCTCGACTGGGTCGAGCGCACGCACAAGGTCAAAGAGAAACTCGAGGACGTGTCCGGGGCTTATTCGCGCGCGACGTCCGCACGGCGCGCCTACCTCATCGCGGGGGACGAGTCGCAGCTTCCCGAGCTTTCGAACCTCGACGCCCACCTCGAAGACGCGATCTCGGACTTGCGCGAGCTCTTGATCGGAGACCCGGCTCAGCTTGCTCGCCTCGAGTATCTCGCCGGGTTATTCGATCAGAGAATTCACGTTCTTCAGGTCCAGGTCGCCGATCGCCGAGCCGGCGGAACGGGCGCCGAAACCGCCGAGGGGCTCGCTCTCACCGCGCGGATCCGTACGGCCCGCGAGGCGATGGAAAAGTCGGGCAATCAGGCGCTCGCGGATCGTGACGCCGCGACGCGACGCGACGTCGTTCGGACCAAGATCGCGGAGATTCTCGGCACGTGCATCAGCTTCTCGATCTTGCTGTTCGCGTTCGGTCGCTTGAATCAGGAAACGCGGCGCCGCCGCGAATCGGAGACCGCGCTCAGAGCCAGCGAGGGGTTTCTCGATTCGATCATCGAAAATATTCCGGACATGATTTTCGTGAAGGAAGCGAAGGAGCTTCGCTTCGAAAGGATCAATCGCGCCGGCGAAGAGCTCCTCGGGGTCGAGCGGAGCGCGCTCCTTCACAAGAACGATTTCGACTTTTTCCCGCCGGAGCAGGCCCGAGCTTTCCAGGATCTGGACCATCGAACCCTGGCGGGTGGCGTGGCGCTCGACATCGACGAAGAACCCATTCGGACGAAGAACGGCGAGCGCTGGCTCCACACGAAGAAGGTGCCCATCGTCGATGAATCGGGAGCGCCGAAATACCTGCTCGGGATTTCCGAGGACATCACCGAGCGTCGACGCGCGGCCGCGATGCTCAAGGCCGCGAAAGACGCGGCCGAGGCCGCCAACCAGGAGCTCGAGGCGTTCAGCTATGCCGTCGCGCACGACCTCCGAGCGCCGCTCCGTTCCGTCGCCGGTTTCAGCATTGCGCTCGAAGAGGACTATGCCGACAAGCTCGACAAGACCGGGCTCGAATTTCTTTCGCGGATGCGCGAGTCGGCCCGGCAAATGGCGCAACGCATCGACGGGTTGCTCGGCCTATCGCGGCTGTCGCGAGGCGACCTGATGATCGAGCGACTCGACGTTTCGCGGATCGCCGAGCAGAGCGCAGCGGCGCTCCGGGACGCGTACCCGGAACGAGACGTCGAGATCGTCGTCCGGAGCGGGCTCGTCGCCGATGGCGACGCGCGCCTGATTGCGTCGGTCCTCGATAATTTGCTCGGCAACGCCTGGAAATTCACCGGCAAACGAGCCGTCGCGCGCGTCGAGGTCGGCGCCTCGACGAAGGACGGCGTCCGCGCGTTTTTCGTGCGAGACAACGGCGCCGGTTTCGACCAAGCGTACGCTCAGCGTCTTTTCGGTGCGTTTCAGCGCCTCCACAGCGCGGGCGAATTCGAGGGCACCGGCATTGGTCTTGCTACCGTGCAACGGATCGTGCGAAGGCATGGTGGAAGGATCTGGGCCGAAGGCGAAGTCGAACGAGGGGCCACGTTTTATTTCACGCTCTGATCGGGACGGTTGTTCGGATGGAAAACAAGACGATTTTGCTCGTGGAAGACGATCCGAACGACGAGGCGCTCACGCTTCGGGCCTTTGCGAAACAAAACATAAAAAATCAGATTGTCGTCGTTCGCGACGGCGCGGAGGCGCTCGATTGGCTCTTCGTTCGCGGCGTCCACGCGAACCGCGACGCGGGCCTGGTTCCTCAAGTCGTTCTTCTCGACTTGAACCTGCCCAAGGTGAACGGCCTCGAGGTGCTGCGCGCCGTCCGAGCCGATCCGCGAACGAAGCGACTTCCGATCGTCCTTTTGACGTCGTCTAAGGAAGATCGCGACGTGACCGCCGGCTACGATCTCGGGGCGAACAGCTACGTCAGGAAACCCGTCGATTTTGCCGAGTTCGCCGAAGCGATCCGCCAGCTCGGCCTGTACTGGATGGTCCTCAACGAGCCCGCGCCGACGCACGGTTGAATCGCAGCCGGACGAACCCGCGACGCGAGCGCGCCCGGCCACGTGAACCTCAGCTCGGTGCCTCACAGGTGACGACGGCCATGATGTGCGTGAGCGCCATCGTGAGCGCGGCCTGGAAATCACCGGTCGTCATGTCGTAGTGGCAATCGCCGACCGTCGGATCGGCGTCGGTTCCGGGCGTACAGTCGGCCGAGCGCCGGGTGCCGCCGGCGACCGCGAGGTTCGAGAGCATCGATCGCGCGGGTTCGCTGCCCGGCGCGCCGATGACCCACGTCTTGATCCCGACGCTGAGCGCCTTCGGTGCTTGGTTCGTGATCAGATCGGCGACGTGATCGCCGGGGCCGATGGCGGGGTTCGACGCGTAGTAATCGGCGCAGCTGTCTTTCCCGTCGGTGATGAGAATGACGTGCGCGTTGCTCGTGACGTCGAGCGCGCGATAGAGATACTGATAGCCGAGGATGGTCGCGCCCACGATCGGAGTGCCCCCGTTCGGCTTCTGCGCCGCCACGCTGTTGCGGATCAGATCGAACTGCGCGTCGTCGGCGTCGGCGACCGGAACCGCAGGGTTCGAATTCGCGCCGCAGACGCCGTCGACACTGAAGTAATCGAGGCCGACCTTCACCTTGATCGACGGATCGGTGGGAACGAACTGCGCGAGCGACGCCGAAATGGTCGACGAGATGACCTCCCACTTGCTCGGTGCCGTCGTGTCGACCTTGGCC